>NZ_ADJN01000014.1:0-16835 GCF_000178095.1 Peptostreptococcus anaerobius 653-L
ACAGTCCATCAGGACTGTTTTTGTTTTATATAATAGAATACAAGCCTTTAAAAAGTGCCTATAAATTATTAGAAGTAGAAGTATTTAATTTTTCCTATATTGTCATTAGGATTGCTTGTTACTGCTTATGGTGGTATAATATAATGTGAGTGAAAATGATTAAAAATAAGCAAATAGGAGTAGTTATGAGAAAATATTTAAAATACATAGTAGCTATTGTCATCTTGTCAGTAGTTTATATAGGAGGAGGCAAGGTCTTAGATAGGATGTATTTAAACAAATACCATATAGTAGACTATACAGGACAAACTAGGTACTCCACAGTTAATAGGGTTATTGATAAACGATTTAAAAAGGCGGACGAAGCTATAATTATAAATACCAATATGATTGACCATGCTGTCTCAGTGGCTAACTATGCCTATCAGTTAAATATACCAGTATTCTATACAATGGACCAAAAACTGAGCCCAGATACATACAAAGAGATAGAAAAATTGGGTATAAAAAAGATTAGGTTAGTGGGCGGAACAAGATTTATTGATGAAAAGGTAGAGAGAAGTTTCAAAAGAAATGGCTATAAGGTTAGCAGGATAATAGAGATTCCTAAGGTAGATATGTCTATAAAGATGGCAGATATGACTTACAAGGTCAAAAAGTTTACTCAAATAGCTGTTGTCACTAGAAATGAGATGGACTTGCCTAATGCAGTATCATTTTCTCCTATTTCTCAGGCAAGAAATATTCCCATTATTACAATAGATAATAATAAAAAGGATATAAGTAAGCTAGAGGCACTGGTTAAAAGATATGATATCAAAAAAGTATATTTGATAGGAAATAACTCCTATATCAATCCAAACATAGATAAACTATTTAAAACAGTGGTTAAGATCAATGGTAAGGATAGGTACGACGTAAATAGAAAGATAATAGATGAATTTTTTGTCGATGGAAAAAATGATAAAATATATTTATCTAAGGCTGGTGTCATAATGCATAAGAGGCATATTGAAGCAGGGCAGCTTATAAATGCCATGGCTATATCACCTCTAGCTGCTGATACAAGGTCTGCCCTATTATTTATAAATGAAGACTACTTTAACACTGAGGAGTCAAAACTTATAAAAGATAAGGGCTATAAGGAAATAAATGAGGTAGGTTTTAAGATAAAAAGAAGAGCATTCTTTAATGTAGAGAGATTTAGACTTCCATCTACAATTGCTTTGATTCTTATTTCAATAATTATAGCTTCTAGAGAGGTTAAAATAAAAGGTAAAAAAGATATAAATTCAATATAGATTTGGGGGTACAAGATGTCTTTTAACAAGTATAAAGGCGATGATAAGGTTCTAAAGGAATACATCGATACCATAGATTATTCGATCGTCAAGAGAGGAAAGCTATTTGAAGCATGTCAGAGGACTGTAGATATAGTTTTGTCCCTAATAGGTTGTATAGTAGGGATACCATTTATTATTATATTTGGACTACTGATTAAAATAGAAGAT
The DNA here is from genome assembly GCF_000178095.1 of Peptostreptococcus anaerobius 653-L. NCBI lineage: Bacteria > Bacillati > Bacillota > Clostridia > Peptostreptococcales > Peptostreptococcaceae > Peptostreptococcus > Peptostreptococcus anaerobius. The sequence goes on from NZ_ADJN01000014.1 coordinate 1,512, forward strand.
GGTGGTCCTATTACCTACAAACAGGAAAGACTTGGTAGGTATGGCAAGGAATTTTATGTATATAAGTTGAGGTCAATGAGGACTGATGCAGAAAAATTTGGTGCTCAGTGGGCTGAAAAAGATGATCCAAGAGTGACTAAGGTTGGAAAATTCATCAGAAAGACTAGGATTGATGAAATACCTCAGTTGTGGAATATCTTAAAGGGGGATATGGGGATTATTGGACCTAGGCCAGAGAGATCATTCTTTGTAAAGGAATTTGAAGAAAAATATGACCATTTTGTATATAGACTAGCTGTAAAGCCTGGTTTGACAGGTTGGGCGCAGGTCAATGGTGGTTACGAAATGGATCCAGGTGAGAAGTTAGTATATGACTTGGAGTACATTAGAAATAGAAGTTTACTGTTTGATATAAAGATAATACTAAAGACAGTAGCAGTCTTGTTCACTGGAGATGGAGCAAGATAGAAAGGATAAATATATGAGAGATAAGTATGTAGATGGCTTGGTTTCGGTTATTGTTCCGGTATATAATGCCAAAGATTATCTTGGTGAAACACTAGAGAGTATATTTAAGCAGACCTACAAAAATATCGAAATTATTTGTATAGATGATATGTCAACTGACGGTTCAAGAGACCTAATAGCTGACTATGCTCAAAAACATGACAATATTGTTCCACTCTTGTTAGAAAAAAACGGTGGTGTAGCCAATGCTAGAAACAAGGGTATTGAGGTAGCTAGGGGGAGGTATATAGCCTTCTTAGATAGTGACGATATATGGCTTGAGTCAAAGATTGAAAAACAGATAACCTACATGCAGGAGAAAGGCCTTGCATTTACATTTACTGGATACCAGTTCATGGATGAGAATAGTAAAAAAATGAATACAATAGTAGGTGCCAAGGATATGCTAAATTATGATAAGCTTCTTAAGCATAATGCTATTGCATGTTTAACTGTTGTAATAGATAGAGACAAGGTAGATAGGATACATATGCCTAATATACGTCATGAAGACTATATAACATGGTTAGACATACTAAAGGCAGGTCATATTGCACATGGTATTGATGAGACCTTAGCTCTTTATAGGACTAGGGCAAATTCACTATCAGGCAACAAGATCAAGGCAGCATCTTGGACTTGGAATATTCTTAGGAATGTTGAGAAGCTGAGCCTACCAAAGGCCTTGTATTGTTTTACATATTACGCAATAGTAAACCTGAAAAAACACGTTTTTTCAAAATAAAATAAGAAAACTTAAAGCGTCTGACTTGTAATTTAACTTGCATACTTAGGTATATTGTTGATATAGACTAGGGTCTTACTTAGCGATTAAGGAGGATATATGAAATTTAGTTTACTTCTAGGTACTTATGGCTCTAGGCTAAAGGACCTAGATTATTTATTTGATAGCTTTGATAGGCAGACCTACAAAAACTTTGAACTTATTGTAGGGTCACAGACAAATTTTGATGAGATAGAAAAACTACTTATGAAACATAGTTTTGAATATAAACACGTCCATGCAGATGGTATAGGTTGTGCCAATTCAAGGAATGCTACTATGGATCTTGCAACAGGAGACGTCTATACGTTTACTGATGATGACTGTTGGTATAGGGATGATGCATTAGAAGTGGTCAAGTCTTATTTTGACAAACACAATCCTGATGTGGCTATATTCCAGCACTACGATCCTATAAAAAAGAAGTCTACCCTGAATTATCCAGACAAGGAGATATTGGGTATATCTAAGAGACAGACCCTAAAACAGGCAACCCTTGATATGTGGTTTAATGCCCATTCTATAGATCCTCATACCCACAAGTTTGACGAGAGATTTGGAATAGGTACTAAGTACAATTCAGGTGAGGAAAATATATATATTATGGATGCCTACAATGAAGGTAAGACAAAAATGTACTCATTCCCTGAGATTGTAGCATATCATCCATACAAGGCAGTCAACTATATAGATGAAAAATCTATGTTGGGCAAGGGTCCCTTGTTTAAGAGGTTGTTTGGTCCATTTATGGGATTTTTGATATTTATAGCCTTTGGTTTAAAAAAGAGAAAAGAGATAAAGGCCAATAACGACGGTAGATTTATGTCTATTTTTATAAGGGCACTGAAAGAACAATTAATTTTCAAATTATAATATATGCGAAAGGAAAAACTATGTCGAAATTAGAGAAAATAACTAGACTATCCAAGCAGGCCTTGGATATGTATAAGTATAAAAAATTATCAAAAAAATACATAGATGATCCTAAGTATAAAGATATGTGGCTGATATCTGAGAGAGGGGTAGAGGCTAAGGATAACGGGTTCGCATTTTTTAAATATCTTAGGACCAACCATCCCGAGGTCAATGCTTGGTATGTAATAGACCCTTCTTATGAATTAGACTATGAAAAGGTCAAGCCCTATGGTAATATAATAGAGTTTAATAGTCTAGACCACAAGATTGCCTTTATCCTGTGTAAGTACGCAATATCCACTCATACAGGATATCTTGAGCCATGGAGCTACAAGCTCTACAAGATGCTAATAGATAGAAATGACGAGAAGTTCTTTGTATTTATGCAACATGGAGTAATCTTTGCCAACTTGAGTGACTACCTAAATGGGTCCAACAAGTTTGACCTATTTATCACTACTACCAAGAGGGAGTATGAATACCTATCCTCGGATGTATATGGTTTTGATGATGGAGTAGTTGTAAAAACAGGTATAGCTAGGTATGATAACCTCCTGGACTTCAAAACAAAAAATCAAATACTTCTTATGCCTACATGGAGGAAGGGGCTAGTGATTCCTTCCTATATGAACAAGGGAGTAGGAGATAAAGAAGCCTTTAAAAAGTCTGATTACTTCAAGGCTTGGAATTCATTTATCAATAATAAAAGACTTGTCAAGATGTTAGATGATAATGATATAGACCTTATATTTTATCCTCATTTTGAGATGCAGCCCTACCTAGACTGCTTTGATATGTCAAGTGACAGGGTGGTTTTTGCTGACAAGGATAAATACGATGTGCAGACCCTGCTAAAAGAGTCAAAGATGATGATAACAGACCTGTCTTCTGTGCTTTTTGATATGGCTTACATGAAAAAGCCTGTTATATACTATCAAAAAGTAAAGGAAGATTGTTACAGGGAAGGTTATATGGACTTTGCAACAGAAGCCTTTGGAGAACTGGTATTTGAAGAAGGTGACTTGATGGATTGTCTTGAATACTATTTTGAAAATGACTTTGTAATGAAAAAGGAATTTGAAGATAGGGTCGACGCTACCTTTACATACAGGGATAGCAAGAATTCACAGAGAATTTATGAGGAAATATTGAAACTTAAAAAATAAAATGTGAAAAACGTAAAAATAAACGTAAAAAGAAAAATGAAAGAGGTAGTCAATGTTAAAAGAAAAGTCTAAAAACTTGCTTGCGGGAATGCTTATGTTCCTAATGGTGACAAAATTTTATATAGTATATTTTGAGTTTGCAAGCGTATCAAAATTTTTGATGCTATTTTCTTTAGTACTATCTACTATTCTGATTATAGATAATAGGAAGAGTTACAATTGGGTCCACTTAGCATTTTTTGGGCTTGCTGGTATCCAGTTTTTTATGTCAAAGAATATTACGGTATTTTATACTTATTATATATGTCTTGGACTGGCAGCAGTTGATTTTAGGAAGTTGGCCAAGGTGTTTGTAGTTATAAACTGCATTTACTTTGCCTTGTTCTTGGTGTCAAATCTTATGGGCATACATCCAACTGAGTATATAGAGGCTAGAAATGATTTTGGGTTTGGTAATCCGAACTCAGCCTTTATATGCATGTACCTGATTTGGTCAGCTTTTTATTATCTTATATTTGATAGTAATAGAAAGTCTGATTACATACTTATGTTTTCTATGGTATTTCTTATGTATACTCAGACTACTACAAGAACAGGACTTTTAACTGCCATCATGACCATTATAGCCTATGCTATATTGAAACAGGCAGACCTTTCAAAAAGGATACATAGGATTTTTATAGCTTCATTTCCGATTTTTATGTCGGTTCTAAGCTTGGTAATGGGTACGGTACTTAGTTCTAGTTATTTTTTAAATAAGGTATTGTCACATAGACCACTTTATTGGAGTCTATACCTACTCAACCCAAGTCATGGTATCAACTTGTTTGGATACGCAGCAAATATAAGAGATATATTATTTACCCAGAGAACGCCGCTTGATAGTGGTTACATCTGGACCCTATACAGTCATGGAATTATTGTCTATTTTGCTTTGATAGCTATGATGACATGGGCTCTCTATTATCTTTGTAAAGAAAATAAAAAAGACCAGATTCTGCTTATAGTATCACTTTTGATATATTGTTTTGCCGAATCTATAATGATAGATGTTGCGACTAATATAGGACTTATATTGGTTGTCCAGACACTTACCCACCTAGATATCAAAAATATTGGTAATAGGCGTAAGGGTAAGATTAGTTAATTTTTAAGTAAGTAAAGAGGTATATAATCTATGTACGCTCTTGTTTAGGAGGATATTTATGATAGAAGGCTTGGTGTCCATCATAACGCCTGTGTATAATGCTGAAGATTTTATAGAAGAGACAATATTTTCAGTTCAGGCACAAACTTATGAAAACTGGGAAATGTTATTGGTGGATGATTGTTCTAGCGATTCTTCAGCCCAAAAGATTAAGTCTATAGCTAAGAATGACAGTAGAATTAAATACATAAAATTGGAGCAAAACTCAGGTGCAGCAATCACTAGGAATATAGGCATCGATATGGCTAAGGGAAATTATATAGCCTTTTTGGATAGTGATGATGTATGGAAAAAAGATAAACTACAGATACAGGTTGATTTTTTAAGAGACAATGGAGTTGGATTTTGTTTTACTTCATATAGGTACTTTATGGAGAATGGTGAGCAACTTCCAAAGGTTGCTAGGGCACCCCATAAGATAGATTATAATGGTCTGCTTAAAAATACAATCATTGGATGCTCTACTGTTTTGATAGACAGAAATATCCTAGGAGACTTTAGAATGATAAATGTCAGGCGTGGTCAGGATACGGCTACTTGGCTTCAGCTCCTAAAAAAGACCGATTATGCATATGGTATATACGAAGACCTTGTACTATATAGGGTAGTAAATGGGTCTTTATCTAATAATAAATTAAAGGCTATAAAAAGGACGTGGAATACTTATAGGAATATAGAACATTTGAGTATAGCCAAGTCTGCCTATGTCTTTGTTTTCTATGCTTATAATGCCCTAAAAAAGAGGATTATAAAGGAAAAAGACAATTTGTAATAAGAAGAGTAATTAAAGGAGACAGATATGAATATAGCAGTAGCTGGTACAGGCTATGTTGGTCTAGTGACGGGTGTTTGCTTGGCTGAAAAGAGCGACCATACGATCACTTGTGTAGATGTGGACGAAAAAAAAGTCCAGACCTTGAACAAGGGACTATCACCCATATATGAAGATGGGCTAGAAGACCTGTTAAAGGACAATTTAAAAAAGGGAAGCTTGAAGTTTACGTCCGACTATAAAGAGGCATATTCCAAGGCAGACCTTGTGTTTATTGCTGTTGGTACACCTGAGAGAAGCGATGGTTCAGCCAATCTCGACTATCTAAAATCTGCTATAAGGGATGTTGTATCATGTGCTAGTAAGGATATGTTAATAGTAATAAAGTCTACTGTGCCTATAGGTACCAACGATATAATGGAAAAGTATGCCTTGGCAAATAAGAAGGATTCAATCAGAATTGAGTTAGCATCAAATCCAGAGTTTTTGGCCCAGGGAACCGCTGTTAGGGATACCTTTGAGGCTTCTAGGATAGTTATGGGAGTAAATTCGGATTGGGCAAGGCAGACGCTAGAGAAGGTATATGAAAATTTTGATAATGAAAAGATAGTTACAGATAGAAATTCCGCTGAGATGATAAAGTATGCTTCAAATGACTTTCTCGCTCTTAAGATTTCCTATATGAATGATATTGCAAATCTGTGTGAGATAGTTGGGGCAAATATCGAGGATGTAGCTCTTGGTATGAGCTTTGATGATAGGATAGGTAAGAAATTTCTAAGGGCAGGACTTGGATATGGTGGCTCTTGTTTTCCAAAGGATACCAAAGCCCTGCATTGGTTGTCCAATTCAAACGGATATGAGCTAAAGACTATAAAGGCTGCAATTGAGGTCAATGAGCTTCAAAAGATGAAACTTGTCAGAAAGGCATCTGAGATGATTGACTCATTCTATGGTCTAAAGGTTGCCGTATTAGGACTTACATTTAAGCCTGGTACTGATGACATGAGAGAGGCACCATCTATAGTGAATATAAATTATCTACTTGAGAGAGGAGCAAATGTCTATGCTTATGATCCAATAGGTATAGATAGGGCAAGGAAGATTTTCTCAGACAAGATAAACTATACGAACAATATAGATAAAGCAATTGAAGGTGCTGATATGTGCTTTATAATGACAGAGTGGAAAGAAATAGTAGACTATGATTTAGACAAGTATGTAGATTTGATGTCTAGACCCCTAGTCTTTGATGGACGTAACTGCTATGATTTAAAAGAAGTAAAGAAGAGACCTATTGAGTATTATTCAATAGGCAGGTAGACTATTTAGACTTTGTAAGCAGGTGTGTTTTATAAAGTCTATTTTTATAGATTGTGAGGTGGCTACAATGAATAGTAAATTGATAAATGTCATGATTGTTGGGGCTGGAGAGGCCGGTCAGATACTCGTTAGGGAGATAGATAATAATCGTTCAAAAATTAATAGAAGAGTTGTCGTCCTAGTAGATGACAACAAGGATATAATTGGAAAAGATCTACTAGGAATACCTGTCAGAGGGGGAGTAGATGAAATCAAGCAAATTGCTGGAGAATTTCATGTAGATGAGATAATATTTTCAATAGCCAATATAAAGAACTCTAGAAAAAAAGAGATATTGGATATTTGTAGGTCTACAGGTCTTAGGACGAGGACGATACCTGCAATGGTGGATATTATTGATTGTAATGTAGATATCAAAACTATCAGGAATGTTGAAATAGATGACCTACTTGGAAGAGAAGCAGTCACACTCGACATTGAAAAGATAAGTGGATACCTAAAGGATAGGACAATAATGGTTACAGGTGGTGGTGGTACTATAGGATCGGAGTTGTGCAGACAGGTTGCCAATTATAACCCTAAAAAGCTGATAATACTTGACAACTATGAAAACAATGCCTATTCTGTTGAACAGGAACTAAAGATAAAGTATAAAAACAAGTTGGATATAGAGGTTGTAATAGCAAATATAAGAGAAGAAAAGAGGCTTGATTATGTATTTGAAAAATACAGGCCAGAAATATTGTTCCATGCTGCTGCCCACAAACACGTTCCACTTATGGAATTTAATAAGACAGAGGCTGTTAAGAACAATATCTTTGGTAGTCTAAATCTGATAAAGGCAGCTGACAAGTACAAGGTATCAAGGTTTGTACTTATATCCAGTGACAAGGCGGTCAATCCAACCAATATAATGGGTGCAACTAAGAGGGCTGCTGAAATGATGATTCAAGTCTACAATGAGTTTTCGTCAACAGAGTTTGTTGCAGTGAGATTTGGTAATGTCCTAGGAAGCAGCGGGTCTGTAGTACCCCTATTCAAAAAGCAGATAGCATCCGGTGGACCTGTAACGGTAACACACAAGGATATCATAAGATACTTTATGACAATACCAGAAGCGGTTGCCCTTGTCATGCAGGCAGGAGCAATGGCCAAGGGTGGAGAGATATTTGTCCTTGATATGGGTGAGCCAGTAAAAATAGACGATTTGGCAAGAAATATTATAAGGCTTAGTGGTTTTGAGCCTGATGAAGATATAAATATAGAGTATACAGGTCTTAGACCTGGTGAAAAATTGTTTGAGGAATTATTGATGGCAGAAGAAGGCCTAAAAGATACTGACCATAAGAAGATATTTATAGGTAAACCCCAGACATTTAATAAGGATGAAATATTTGTATTGATAGAAAAACTGAGGGAAGCGGCCTTCAATGAAAGGGAAGAAGAAATAAACCCCCTTATGAGAAAGTTAGTAAAAACATATGTGAGACCAGAAGATGTTAATGGTCTATAAATAAAGGAGTAATTTATGTCAAAAACAGCTAAGGCTACCTTCGCCCTGATGGTAGTTACGATATTATCAAAGATACTAGGTCTCTTAAGAGAGTCGGTCTTAGCATCTGCTTATGGAACAGGAGTATATGCTGCTGCCTACACTACTGCAAATAGTATACCAATTGTATTATTTGCAATAATAGGGTCTTCGTTAGCGACTAGTTTGATACCCTTATACAGTAGGTTGTCTGTAGAGGATTCAGAAGAGAGAGCTATTGGATTTTTAAATACAGTAATTAATATAGTTATAATAGTATCCATAGTGCTTTCAGTTATAGGAATAGTATTTGCAGGACCTTTGGTTAGGCTATTTGCACCAGGATTTAAGGGGCAGACCTATAACTTATGCGTGAATTATACTAGGATGCTTTTACCGAGTTTGGTCTTTGTAGGTCTTGCTAATGTTTATACAGCCTATCTGCAGGTTAAAAAGAGATTTGTTGCATCTGGAATAATAGGAATGCCTTACAGCCTTATAATCATAGGTTCAATAATAATAAGTATAAACACAAGTCCAAATGTTTTGGTATGGGGTACGCTTCTTGCTATTGCATCTAAAGCCTTGATCCAGTTGCCATTTCTTTACAAAGAGGGATATAAGTACTCTACAAGGGTAGACCTAAAAGATCCTATTATGAAGGATATGATGGTGCTTATACTGCCAGTAGTAATAGGTGTTGGAGCCAATCAAATAAGCGCCATAGTTGACAAGGCTCTAGCTTCCTTGTTGGGTGCCAATGTTGTATCTTCATTCGCCTATGCAACTAGGCTATATGAATTTGTCCAGGCCCTCTTCATAGCATCGATACTTGCTGTAATATTTCCTAAGTTGTCAAAGCTTGCTGTAAGTGACAAGATGGATAGCTTCATAACTAGTATGAAGCAGACTATAAATGTAGTACTGATAGCTCTTGTTCCAGTAGTTGCTGGTTGCATAGTTTTGGCCAAGCCAATAGTGGAGATACTTTTACAGAGAAAGGCATTCACTGCGAATGATACAGTGATGACCGCTACCATACTTATGATATATGTTACAGGTATTATAGCATTCTCTGTTAGGGATGTTATGTCAAGAGGATTCTATTCTATGGGGGACTCTAAGACACCTATGTTCAATGGTATAATAGCTATAACATTAAATATAATCCTAGACCTTGTCTTGATCAAGCCTCTTGGTTATACAGGACTTGCCCTTGCTACATCTATATCAGCCTATATAGCCCTAGTAGTATTTATAATGACAATGAAAAAAAGAGTTGAAAACTTTACTGTAAAGGACAATCTGATTGTATTTGCAAAGTGCCTTATAGCATCACTAATAATGTCACTTGTTGTCTATTTTATATACTACACACTCGGAAATATATTAGTTGGCGGTTTTATGGTCAAACTAGTAAGACTTGCAGCTAGTGTTATGGTTGGAGTGGTAGTTTACATTGTAGTTATGTATCTTTCGAAGGTTGAGGAGTTTATGATTTTATTTAATATGGTCAAAAATATAGGTAAAAACAAAATCAAAAAAGTAACAAATTAACCTGTAATTAAGTCTAAAAGTAACAAAATGTAATTTTTAACTTGCATATGTTATTTTATTATGCTAAAATATTACTTGTATGGCGATAACAATTGTAAAGGAGAGAACAATGCAGTTAATTAAAAAAACTAATAAAAAGGTAATTGCTATAGCCTTGGCAGCTGTTATTGTATCATCTAGTCTACTATCATCTAGTATAGTGGCTGACGATTCAGTGATACAGACAGAACCAGTTGATACTATCAGCCTTGATGGTTCACAAAAAGAGGTTGTAGATTCCAATGTTAGTGACAAACAAATAGATGGACTTGTTAGCGAGGAGACTGCTGGCCAGGATGAAGGAAGTGTAATAAATGTGTCTTCATCAACTAGTCAGGTGTCTGAGCAAGCGGGACTTGAAATATCTGTTGATGAAAAAGCGGTAAAGACTTCATCTAATTCATTTACTGGTTTTGCCAAGGATGGTAATGGATGGCATTTTTATCTAAATAATGTGCAAAAAAAGGGATGGATAAACTATAAAGGAAATAAATATTATGTTATAAACACATATGCATTGCCACAGAATATGTGGAGAAAAATCAATGGATATCTTTACTACTTTAATAAAGACGGTGTAATGATAAAAGACCAGAGGGTTAAGATCGATGGAGTTGAGTACCAGTTTGACAAAAATGGTCACAAGGTAAACTTGGACAATAGTAAAAAACTTGGTGACGTTACTCCAGACCAGCAGGCCCTATATGACTTAGGAGCAAAGATACTAAAAGAAGAAGCATCAAATGTCAGAAATGGTATTATGAATGATGCCGGTAAGTGGTACAAGTATGTAAACAATGCCAGAACTAGGGGTTGGTACCAAGAAGGTAACAAGACTATATTCTTCCTGAATACCCTAAACAGAGCTGAAAATATGTGGAGAAAAATCCAAGGAAAGACATATTATTTCGAAGCTGATGGTAGAAGGGTTACTAATACAGTTAAGTATATAAACGGTAGGACTTACAAGTTTGGTACAGACGGTGCCTTGGTTGAAAATGCAAACACATCACTTGTCAATTACAATGTAAGTGTAAGAGGCAAGGCAGATGAAAGTTCTGATATAGTTGGTAAGTTACAAAAAGGTAATGGTGTAGAGATAATAGGAAAAAGTGGCTCATATGTAAAAGTCAGAACAGGCAATTCAAGCTTTGATGGTTGGGTTAGAAGTTCAGCAGTTGTAACTGAATCACAGGCTAAGTTAGATAGGGTAATAGCTGTTGCCAAGTCTAAGTTGGGAACAAGTTACGTTTGGGGAGCAACTGGACCTAATACTTTTGACTGTTCAGGACTAATGTTATATGCATTTAGAAATGGTGCAGGAATAACACTTCCTAGAGTATCTAAGCACCAGGCTACAGTCGGTACATATGTGAGTAGGCAGAACTTGAGACCTGGAGACCTTATATTCTGGGGTAGACCAGTACACCACGTTGCTATGTATATAGGAGATGGAAAGTACATTCATGCTCCATACCCAGGAACTACAGTTCAGATAGCTAGGTTGGGTGCTTACACTACTGCAAGAAGAATAATAAATTAATAAAAGACAAGTTGGTATAAGGATTTATACTACAAATCAGATGAGTAATTTTGAGGCGGACTAAGGGTCAAGATTTCTATCAGAGATATAAGCTATCTTTGGTATGATAGTTTCCCTTCCGCCTCTTTTTTATAAAAGGAGTTAAAAATACTTATAGAAAAAAACTATTTAGAATATAGGATATTCATATAATAAGTTTTTGATTAATTGTTTTAATTGTATTGATTTTATAAATAATTGCTGATATTATTATGAATAAGAAACGAGATACAGATAATAAACTATAAAAACACAATTGAAATACATAAAGTATTTAAGCTCCTTTCTAAAAAAAAGGAGGAAGATATGAGAAAAAATGTTTCAAGATTTTTGGGTCCATTCTTGGCTGTACTTATAGCCTTTGGACCACTAGTAGGAGCAAAGTCTAGTGCTCAGGAAGAGATGAGGGCAGCATGGGTGTCTACTGTATTTAACATAGACTGGCCATCTAAGTCTTCATATGGAAATATAACTAGACAAAAGGATGAGTATATTAGACTTATAGACAATCTAAAGTCTACAGGCATCAATACTATAATTGTACAGGTCAGACCTGAATCAGATGCCATATATAAATCTAGTATAAATCCTTGGTCTAGATTTCTGACAGGGAGACAGGGACAGAACCCTGGCTATGACCCACTAGAATTTATAATTCAAGAATCGCATAAGAGGGGGCTAAAAGTCCATGCCTGGTTTAACCCATACAGGGCATCTATATATGATGACAAGTCTTCAACAGCAAGGACTAACGCAATTAACAAACATCCAGACTGGACTATCCACTATGGTGGTAAATGGTATTATGATCCAGCTTTGCCGGATGTTACTAGATATATAGCAGATACTGTAGGAGAAGTAGTTAGAAATTATGATGTAGATGGTATACATTTTGATGATTATTTCTATCCAGGTCCAGAGTTTCCAGATGATGTTTCATACAGAAGATATGGAAGAGGTATGAACAAGGGGAACTGGAGACGTAATAACGTAAACAATATGGTAAAAACAGTTAGAGATAGGATAAAATCTATCAAACCTGAAGTTGATTTTGGTATAAGTCCAGCAGGTATCTGGAAGAACAAGTCTTCTGATTCAAATGGTTCAAACACAAGTGGTGGAGAATCTTATTACAAGCAACATTCAGATACTAGGTACTGGATTAAGAACAAGCTTGTAGACTACGTTGCTCCACAGGTATATTGGAGGATTGGACATCCAAAGGCAGACTATGAGACTTTGGTCAGATGGTGGTCAGACCAAGTATCTGGTACAAATGTAAAATTATACATAGGTCAAGGTATATATAAGAGTGGCCAAAATGTATATGGTGGAGAAAATGTAGCTAGAGAAATAGGAAGACAGCTACAAATCAACTCTAAGTATCCAAATGTAGCTGGAAGCATCTTCTTCTCAGCAAGGGATATAGTGAATAGTAAGCAGGTTTCTAATGACATAAGGTCATTTTATAATAATAGACAAAAGCCAAGAGACCCTAATAACCGTCTACCATACCAAAATACAATGATGGGTAGGACTAGGGCAGATACGGCTATAAATATAAGTCAAAGGGGTTGGGCAAATGGCTCAAAGACAGCCTTATTAGTAAATGGCCAAGAAGAGTTGACAGGAGTTGTATCTAGTCCGCTGGCAGCCTACAATAAGGCACCTATCCTACTGAAGTATAAGCACTTGAGTGTCAATACTATAAATGAATTAAAGAGATTAAATGTAGATAATATAATACTTGTAGGTTCAAACCAGTCATTTAGTCAAGAAGAGATAGATAAACTAGAAGCTAACCTAGCAAATGTAAGAATAGATAAGATATTCAAAGATGATATCAAAGACCTATCTCTAGAAATAGCCAAGACAATAAGACCTGAAGGCGTGTCAAGGGTATATATAGCAAGTCAGAAAGCCATGGTAGATGCCCTATCAATAGCACCAAAGGCGGGTAGGGAAAATAACCCTATACTTATAGCATCAGAAGATGGAATAGGTAAGGAAAGTCTAGATTGGCTTAAAGAAAAAAATCCTGAGGATATATACTTTATAGGTGGTTCTAAAGTACTATCTGATAATGTGATATCACAGGTAGAAGGAAGTCTAAATAGAGTCCTTGATAAAAACAGAATAGCAGGAAGTAATAGAATAGAGACTAACACAAAAGTGATTGATAAATTTTACGAAAATAAGTATTCTTTAAAGGCTTTCACAACAAGAAGTGATGCGCCTATAGATGCAATAACAGTGAGTGCTCTGGCCCAGAGGACAGATTCTCCAGTGATTTTGGTTGGTAACAGTGTGAGCCAGTATCAAAACGACGTATTGTATCCTAGAAGTGCCAGCCTAGTATATAGGGTTGGGGGTAAGATAAATAACTATGCTTATAATAAGATATACAATTTACTTGGGGGTCTGATGAAGTAGACCTAAATAACAGTTTTACTATTACACCCCCGTAAATTAGAATTTAGTTGGTTATCCTATAAGGGATACTGATTAATATAAATTTATTAGGGGGTGTTTTTATTGTTAGAAATTGTAAAAGCCATAAATGGTATTTTATGGGGAATCGTGCTAGTTGTAGTGCTAGTAGGTTGTGGTATTATCTTTACATTTTATTTAAGAGGGATCCAGATTAGAAAGTTTGGCAAGGCTTTCAAGCAGGTATTTGGTGGCTTTACACTTAAGGGTGAAAAGGCGGGGGCAGAAGGTATGTCCTCATTCCAGTCTCTTGCAACTGCTATAGCTGCCCAGGTTGGTACAGGTAACCTAGCAGGTGCAGCTACAGCTATAGTATCAGGAGGTCCAGGAGCTATATTCTGGATGTGGTTGAGTGCTTTCTTTGGTATGGCTACAATATTCTCAGAAGCAGTATTAGCCCAATTGTTTAAGAAGGAAAAGGACGGAGAGGTCACAGGTGGTCCAGCCTATTATCTAAAGTATGGATTAAAGAGTGACTTTTTAGCCAAGTTTTTTGCGGTTACAATCATTCTAGCTCTTGGCTTTATAGGTAATATGGTTCAGGCAAATTCAATAGGTTCTGCCTTTTCATCAGCCTTTAATATCAACCCTCTAATAGTCGGTATATTACTTGCAATAGTTTCAGGTTTTGTATTTATAGGAGGTATATCAAGAATAGCATCACTAACAGAAAAACTAGTTCCTATTATGGCAGGTTTCTATGTTATAGGTGGTGTGATAATATTGGTATTAATGGGTTCAAATACACTAGATGCTATTAGGATGATATTTGTTGGAGCCTTCAATCCTAGTGCAGTCCTAGGCGGTGCAGCAGGTGTCATGGTAAAGGATGCTATCAGATATGGTGTTGCAAGAGGTCTATTTTCTAATGAGGCAGGTATGGGATCTACTCCTCATGCCCATGCAGTTGCTAAGGTAGATAATCCGGTACATCAGGGTCTTGCAGCTATAGTAGGTGTCTTTATAGATACATTTATAGTCCTAAACATCACTGCCCTTGTAATAATAGCTACAGGCGCAAACCTATCAGGAGAAACTGGCATAGCAGTTACTCAAAAGGCCTTCGAAATAGGTTTTGGTCACTTTGGACTGATATTCGTTGCAGTGTCATTACTATTCTTTGCTTTTTCAACTATTGTAGGATGGTATTTCTTTGCCGAAGCCAATATCAAGTTCTTGTTTGGTAGCAAGGGATTGACTCCATTTAGAATTATAGTTTTAATATTTATAGTGATAGGTACAACTCAGAAGGTTGAGCTTGTATGGGAGCTTGCAGATATGTTCAATGGTATAATGGTTATACCTAACGTAATAGGTCTTATAGGTCTTGCCAAAATGGTAAAATCAACTCTAGATAAGGCAGAGAAGAACAATCTGATATAGCGCTTAGTTAGCAGTTTTCTACTAATTTTATATACCTTAAAATTGGGCAGACCCTTTGGTCTGCCCAA
>NZ_ADJN01000013.1:0-541 GCF_000178095.1 Peptostreptococcus anaerobius 653-L
AGTGCCGAAGTGGCGGAACTGGCAGACGCACAGGACTTAAAATCCTGCGAAACTTATACTTTCGTACCGGTTCGATTCCGGTCTTCGGCACCACATATTGAATATATTACCAACACTTATGGACCATTAGCTCAGTTGGTTAGAGCGCCCGGCTCATAACCGGTAGGTCCGGGGTTCGAGTCCCTGATGGTCCACCATTCAACCATAGGGGTGTAGCTCAGTTGGTAGAGCGTCGGTCTCCAAAACCGTGCGCCGGGGGTTCGAGTCCCTCCACCCCTGCCAGTCAACTTAATATTATGGGCCTATAGCTCAGGTGGTTAGAGCGCACGCCTGATAAGCGTGAGGTCGCTGGTTCGAGTCCAGCTAGGCCCACCATTTATGCCTAGATAGCTCAGTCGGTAGAGCAGGGGACTGAAAATCCCCGTGTCGGTGGTTCGATTCCGCCTCTAGGCACCAACTTTTGAAAAAAATTTCAAAAAAAGTATTTACATTTATTGAAAAAT
Organism: Peptostreptococcus anaerobius 653-L; assembly: GCF_000178095.1. Taxonomy (NCBI): domain Bacteria; kingdom Bacillati; phylum Bacillota; class Clostridia; order Peptostreptococcales; family Peptostreptococcaceae; genus Peptostreptococcus; species Peptostreptococcus anaerobius. The sequence continues at coordinate 504 of NZ_ADJN01000013.1, forward strand.
GTGATACTATTAATAAGTTGCTAGTTGAAGTAACTTGT
>NZ_ADJN01000012.1:0-53680 GCF_000178095.1 Peptostreptococcus anaerobius 653-L
GATTTTATATGGAGGTATTATTATGATAAAAGTTGAATTAAAAGACGGCAGTGTCCTAGAGTTTGAAGATGGAGTATCACTACTTGACGTTGCCAAGGGAATTAGTGATGGATTTGCTAGAAGTGTACTAGTAGGTTCAGTTGATGGAAGAATGGCTAGCCTAAATGAAAAGCTAGACAAGGACTGCAAGGTAAACTTCTTTAAGTTTGATGACGCAGAGGGTAAGGAAGTATTTAGACATACTTCAGCCCATATATTTGCCCAGGCTGTAAAGAGACTTTGGCCTCAAGCCAAGCTTGCTATAGGTCCAGCAATAGACAATGGATTCTACTATGATATAGATTTAGACTATAGGTTAGTTCCAGAAGACCTAGAAAAGATAGAAGCTGAAATGAAGAAGATAGTTAAGGAAGACCTAAAAATCGAAGGTTTTGAGGTATCTAGAGAAGAAGCTATCAAGATGATGAAGGAAATTGGTGAAGACTACAAGGTAGAAATGATAGAAGACCTTCCAGCTGAAGAAGTAATATCAATGTACAGACAGGGAGATTTTGTTGACCTATGTAGGGGACCACACCTTCAGTCAACTAAGAAGGTAAAGGCCTTTAAGTTACAGTCAATAGCAGGTGCTTATTGGAGAGGTGATGAAAACAACAAGATGCTTCAAAGAGTATATGGTACTTCATTTGAAAAGAATAAGGACCTAGAAGCCTACTTAAAGATGCTTGAAGAAGCTAAGAAGAGAGACCACAGAAAGATAGGTAAGGAACTTGGACTATTTATGATACCAGAAGAAGGACCAGGATTCCCTCTATTCTTGCCAAGAGGTACAGCCCTAAAGCAGTCTCTAATGAAGTACTGGGAAGAAATCCACAGAGAAGCCCACTATGTTGAAATAGAAACTCCAATAATACTTAACAGAAAATTATGGGAGACTTCAGGTCACTGGTTCCATTACAAGGAAAATATGTACACAGTTCAGATAGATGAAGAAGATTATGCAATCAAGCCTATGAACTGTCCAGGAGCCATGTTATACTACAAGTCACAGCTACATTCATATAGAGATTTCCCTATGAGAGTTGGGGAAAGAGGTAGAGTACATAGACACGAACTATCAGGCGCCCTACATGGACTAATGAGAGTTAGAGCCTTCACTCAGGATGATGCTCATATATTCATGCTACCGGAACAGATCAGAGATGAAATAAAGGGAGTAGTTAACCTAATAGACAAGGTATATACTAAGTTTGGATTCAGTTACCATGTAGAGTTGTCTACTAGACCAGAAGATTCAATGGGAACTGATGAAGAATGGGCAATAGCAGAAGATGGTCTAAGAGGTGCCCTAGAAGAATTAGGCATGGACTATATAGTAAACGAGGGTGACGGTGCCTTCTATGGACCAAAGATAGACTTCCACCTAAGAGACTGTATAGGTAGAACTTGGCAGTGTGGTACAATCCAGCTAGATATGCAGCTACCACAGAGGTTTGATGCTACATATGTAGGTAAGGATGGAGAAAAGCATAGACCAATAATGATCCATAGAGTTGCTCTTGGTTCAATAGAAAGATTCATAGGAATCCTAATAGAAAACTACGCTGGTAAGTTCCCAGTATGGCTAGCACCATGCCAGGTAAAGGTCCTATCAGTATCAGACAAGTACAATGAATTTGCAAAAGAACTAGTTGAAAAGCTATTTGATGCAGGTATCAGGGTTGAACTTGATGATAGGGCAGAAAAGGTTGGATTTAAGATAAGAGAAGCCCAGCTAGAAAAGATACCTTATATGCTAGTTGTAGGTGAAAAGGAAATGGAAAGCGGCCTACTATCTGTTAGGTCTAGAGATGAAGGTGAGCTAGGTCAGATGTCAATAGATGAATTCCTAGCAAAAATCAAAAAGCAGATTGAAGATAGGGAAAATGTAGATGTTGAAGTACTATAAATTCTAGTATTACAATTTGGTTTTAGTGTTTTAGTATAGTTTAATATTGATTTAATGACAGCACTGTGGGAATATTTTCATAGTGCTGTCCATTATTTTCATAAAAGTAAAATTATTAACGATTAGTTATTGCAAATACTATATAAAAATAGTATAATAATGCATAGGAATCTTATTTGTATGATAAACATGGTCGTATAGTATGTAGGATAGGATTTGGATAGAGTTTTAATTTTGTGTAGTTATGTGAAAAGAGATGATAGTTGATGAAGAAGTTTGATATAATTCTTAGACAGACAGACAGACAGACAGACAGACAGACAGACAGACAGACAGACAGACAGAGCTATAGTTCTGTCATTTTGCGTCGCAATAATAAGTTTTTATAATTGGCAAAGACATATACCTAATATGTAGGTATATGTCTTTGCCAATTTTTTTATAATAATTTTTAATTTTTTAAGAAGATTTAAGAAAAGGAGGAGTAAAATGAAAAAATTGTTCAAAAAAATGTTGAGCCTAGTAATGGCTCTAGCAATGGTGGTAGGTGTATTTGCAAGTATGTCAAATGTATTTGCTGAGAGTATAACTCCAGGTAAATCTGTGTATGCATCTTATCAAGATGTTAACCAGAGGATCTTTGGTACTATCAATCTGAAAGATTACGTATTGGAAGATGGTAAAGTATTTGATGATAATGGTAGAAAGATATACAGGGGTACTTTGGGTGGAGAGATTGAAGCTCACGATTTATTTGAAGATGCTTTAGAAACTTTTAAAAGAGATTTTGAAGGTAAAACAAGTATAGGCTTTCCTGCTGAACATATAGTTATGTATGGTGCTGATAAAGGCTTTCCTACTTGCAACTACAAGATCGAGTTACCATCAAATGTAGTTGTTGATAAAAGTAAGATAGAAGTGTCTGAAGAGTCTGGTGCTATAAGTAAGATATATGTGTCTCCGAATGATCCTGAAAATGTAGTTACTGTTGTTATTCAGCTAGGCAATTGGAATGATTATGCAGGGTTCTTTGAACTTGTTGAAAAAGAAATAAATAAGCCAGGTCATCTTATAAAAGTTGAAGTCCCTTTTGAGATTGACGCAAGCAATGCCAATCCAGGAGATACTTTAGCAACAATAAAATCAAAGGGTGATTGTAAGTTATATTACAATGGAAGATGGAGTTTCCTTCCTAAGTATAAAAAGCCTATTGTTGATATAGCTGCAAAAGAAATATTACATGATGTAATTTATAAATAGGTTAATGGAGCAAAAGTAGTTATGAATAAAATGATTAAGAAGAGTGCTATTTATGTAATGGCTATGACTATGATTATGACAGCGTTGCCAGTTGTGTCATTTGCCAATGAAAGTGATGATATATTATCATACAATAAATCTATTTTGGATGATAAGGATGATGTTATAAAAAACGGATACGATATTAAAAATGACTGGATAAAGTTGAAAATAGTGAAAAGTAATGCACCTCTTGGACTAAATAATATGTGGCAATTTTTAGATGAAGGAGGTAATGATCCAATAGGATTTTTAGTTCCAGAAAAGTTAGATTTGAGCAGGCTTGATGGTTTTTCTTATCAAGCTGGATCTTTGGGGATAACTGGTTCTGAAGTTGAAAAATTTAAAGATTACGCCAAACAAGCTAAAAAAACAGAAACTTACAAAAAAGTAAAGTATCCTGAGAGTGATATGTCTATTGGTGGTGAAAGCAAAGGGGTATATAGGTCTACAACTGATGACTTGTTAAAGAATAAAATTGATGTGAAGTCTGATTTGAGTCCTTTTAAAGCTTGGGAAGAGTTTGCATATGTTGGAGATACATCACCAAATAAAACTAATTTTTGTGGTGAAACTTATTTGACTCTAGAGTTGCCAGAGGGGTTGTCTTATACTTCTAGCGATATAAAAAATTCTATAGAAATTAAAAATAAAAATTACGAGATAGAATCAGTTACAGTAAAAGGTAAGGAAGCAACTATAAAGTTAGTTAAAAAGATTTTGGGACACAATATTACTGATTTTGAAAGAGAGCCAGATGATTTTTTAGACGTGGATTTAAGTGTGGGTGGTATAAAATATGAAAGTTCTGCAATACTTGGCAAAACTTATACAATAAAGGGTTATATCTATGGTCTTATGGATAATTATAAGGAAGATCCTAATCCAACAAGGGCTGTGAACGTATTTGCAACAAGACAGAGTGATATAGGCAAGGATAAAGGTTCAGATTTAGGTCATATCATGTCTATAACAGTAGGAATAAAGAGTAATACAATTACTTTTAAGGATGGAAATGATGAAAAGAAGGTGTTGGTTGAAACTGGAAAGTCAGTAGACGATGATATAGATAAGACTCAGTCAATGCCAAGGAACCCATCTAAGGATGGTTACACATTCGTAGGTTGGAATACTAAAGAAGATGGAACAGGTACAACATTCACAGGAAAAACTACTGTAAATAAAGACATAACTGTATATGCAATATACGAAAAGAACATAGTTCCAAGACCTAGACCAGACAGACCATACACTCCAGTACCAGGTAGGGTAGATGGCGATGACAGGATAGAGACTGCTATCAAGATTTCTAGGAAGTACTACGATAAGGCGAACACGGTAATAGTAGTTAGACATGACCTATTCCCAGATTCAATGACAGCGTCAGTACTAGCAAGATTGAAGGATGCTCCAATCTTACTTAACCCAACGGCTAAGTTAGACCCTAGAGTTGGTAAAGAAATAACTAGGTTGGGAGCAAAGGAAGTCATCATAGTTGGTGGAGAAAATTCTGTATCAGAAAGGGTTAGAGAAGAACTGAAGCCATATGATGCTGACAAGAATGTTGAGAGAATATCAGGTCACGATAGGTATAGCACATCTGAGATGGTAGCTAGGAGAGTAGTTGGTATAACAGGCAAAAAGAATGTTGGTGTAGTAGCATCAGGAGAGTTATTCCCAGATGCCCTAGCGGTAGGTACATTCGCATCTAGAGATGGTTACCCAATACTATTAGTGAAGAAAAATACTGTACCAGTACAGATTGCTAGAACTATCAAAGACCTGAATATCAACAAAACTTATATAGCAGGTGGTGTAAATACTATATCTAAGTCTACAGAGGCTAAATTACCAAGTGTAATTGAAAGAATGGCAGGTCAGACTAGGTATGATACAGCATTAGCAATTGCAAGGTCTAAGTTTGCAAATAGCAAGGAGGCTTTTGTAGCTTCAGGTGAAGAATTTGCAGATGCACTTGCAATATCTCCTATATCTGGCATGTATAACAGACCTACATTGCTAGTGTCTAGCAATCATAATAGGAACAAGACAGTTAAAAAATATATAAGGGATAATAATATGACTTATATTATAGCTGTAGGTGGGCAGAGATATATTCCGAATTCTGTATTGTATGACTTGGTAAATTTAACAAATTTATTTGTTAAATAGAATTGCTGAAAAGGAAGGTAATACTGTATAGGATTAAATACGATCGTATGTATAAGTAGAAAATTAAATATTAAAAATAGAATATAAAACTATAAAAGTGGTGGTAAAGTCATAGGCCAATCTAGACACCGAAGATTAAACAAATGATATCTTCGGTGTCTTTTTTTATAAATTTTTAAGAGTGTATGTAATTTTTTCTGTAAATTAGCCTTCTATGGCTAATCTTCCGATTCTAATAGGATGAGTCCATTTTTTGCTTATTTTTTCTACTGATAAAAATAAAGCTTTTTCCAAAGAAGATTTAGTCGGAAACCACTTCTATTCCTGTTTAATCTCTTAAACTGGGCATTGAGGCTCTCTATAGCGTTTGTAGTGTATATAACTCTTCTAGTTACTGGAGAAAATTTAAAAATAGGAATTATACAATCCCAGTTTGTATACCATGATTTAAGGGAATTCGGGTATTTTTCAGACTATTTTTCACTAACAGCATCTAAATTTTGCCTAGCCTGTTCTTCGGATCCTGACAAGTAAATTGATTTTAAATCCGCAGCTTTTCTTCTTCCCATAACAAAAGTCCTCCTATGATAATAATTTTACCATAGAAGGACTTACAATTTAACAGATTTTTTTACATAGACTCATTTTTAAGCTATTTAGCCTGTACTGGAGGAGTGTATACTCTAGTTGCAAGTTCGTCATCTATCATATATAGGTTGGCTTCATTGCCACTTGCTCTTTTGATCTTCTTTACAAGGTTTGTAAAGTTTTCTTCTTCTTCGACCTGTTCATCTACAAACCAGCTAAGGAAACTCATAGTTGCGTGTTCCTTTTCATCAAGAGCTATGTTGGCTATATTATATATTCTCTTAGTTACTGTCTGTTCATGCTTTAAGCCTTCTTCAAAGATATTCAATAGGTTGTCAAACTCTGCCCTAGGCTTTTCGATGGCTTCAAGCACTACCTTACCACCCTTTTGGAATAGGTAATCGTACATTTTTCTAGCATGGTCTAATTCCTCTTGAGCCTGGATCTTGAAGAAGTTTGCAGCTCCTGGAAAATCGATCTCTTCAGCATATGCTGACATAGCCAAGTATGTGTAGGCTGAATAAAACTCAAAATTAATCTGTTCATTAATGGCATTTTCTAAATTTTTACTTATCATATTTATACCTCTTTTCTATTAACATATTAAATTGGAGTAAGATTTAATTCCAAAGTAACACCATATCTATATACTATAATATCACTTATGTCCAGAATTTAATAGGTGTTTTTGGGATTTTAAGAAATAAGATAAAAGATTTTTGATAATTGAATTATTATATTAGCAGTGTGGATTCGGTGAGTGGTGATGGGAATCTAGGACTGCAGTGGATTTTTTAGAATTTATAAAAAAAGAACAGACCCTAAAGTCTGTTCTAAGTGCTGGATGTGGGACTTGAACCCACACGGTATTGCTACCAACGGATTTTGAGTCCGCCCCGTCTGCCAATTCCAGCAATCCAGCAATGTCCTCGTTTGCTACTAGAATATTGTAACATAATCTGTAGCAAAAGGCAAGAACTTATTCAACTCTATTTTTAGCATTTTTAGATGGATTGTAACCTAGTAATAAATTTGACTTTATTAGGATAGGTCTAAGCGCATTGTATATCAAGCAAGCTATTATAACAGTAGTTATAGCATTGAAGAATGTAGCACCTGCACTCCATTTTGCTAGGACACTAGCAACGTCAGCTGGCTGACCAAGTACATATATCTTGTAGAAGTATCCAACTAGTGGGTCTGCGATAACATTGAATGCCATACCACAAATAGATGACATTAGAACCCAGTTAAATATATGCTTTCTATCACTTGTCTCATTAATATGTCCAAATTTGTGGGCAAGTGTACCTACTATTAGACCTATTATAAACTTTAAGACAAATGTCTTTGGAGCGACTAGTATATAGACTGGATCCATTATATCTGCTATTGTCATACCTATAGCACCGGCAAGCCCACCATACACACCTCCTATTAATAGTGATGCAAGCACCAAAAATACGTTACCAAAATGGATTGAAGTAGCGTCTCCACCAGGTACAGGTATCTTGATCTGCAAGTAAGTGAATGATACAAAGCATAGGGCTGCTAGTATTGCACATTGAGTAAGTCTTGAAACTTTTGAGTCTTTCATAATAATACCTCCTTGACTAACCATATATAATATTAAATTTTATTATAATAAATCCTCATTTCATTCTATTATTTTATTACGCATATTGTCAATTGATGCAGGTCAATTAAGAAAAAAAACAGAAGTGTACTAGTACACAAAATTAATAACAAGTATCAAATACAAATAATAAATGTATATTTTTATAAAAATGTGGTATCATATAATTATGAGGCTATACATAGGAGGTAAAAATGCTAAATAGAAATGATGGGTGTTGGTGTGGCAGTGGTAAAAAATATAAAAAGTGCCACCTAGAATTTGATGAAAAACTAAGGGAATACAGGATGAAGGGCCATATAGTGCCGGATGAAACTATAATAAAGACACCAAGAGAGATAGAGGGAATAAAAAAGTCAGCTGAAGTAAACACAGGTATACTAGACTTCTTAGAGGATAAGGTAGTGGCTGGAATGTCGACTGAAGATATTGACAAGATGGTATATAAATATACAGTAGACCATGGTGCTATTCCAGCGCCTCTTAACTATGAAGGATATCCAAAATCTTGTTGTACGTCAATAAATAACGAGGTTTGTCACGGAATACCAGATGAAAAAGTGATATTAAAGGATGGAGATATAATAAATGTAGATATATCTACTATAAAGGACGGATATTTCTCTGATGCGTCAAGAATGTTTACGATCGGTAATGTGAGCGAAGAGGCTAAAAAGCTAGTTGAGTTCACTAAAGAGTGCCTAAATAAGGGCCTAGATCAGGTAAGACCGTGGGGGCATATAGGCGATATAGGAGCTGCTATACAGGAGTATGCCCACGAGAATGGCTATAGTGTTGTTACCATGTTTGGTGGCCACGGTATAGGTAATGAATTCCACGAAGAACCATTTGTGTCTCATGTAGGTCAGAAGGATACTGGTATGCTTATGGTGCCTGGTATGGTGTTTACAATTGAGCCCATGATAAATATAGGCAAGCCACAAGTTTATATAGACAAGAAAAATGGCTGGACATCATACACTAGAGATGGTTCCTTGTCAGCCCAGTGGGAACACCAGGTCTTAGTAACAGAGGATGGTTACGAGATAATTTCTCACTAATCGACAAAGCATACTTTGTTTTGGGGGAATTGTAGTTTTGTTGGAATTGCAAGAGAGGCTTGGAGTCCAAGTTGAAATAAGAATCCAAGTTGAAATAAGAATCTGATTTAAATTTAGATCCGAGTTAAATTTAGAACCGAATTTTAATTTAGGATTGAATTTAAATGGAAAGTACAAGTTAAATATGGGGGCTATTGCCCCCTATATAAAAAATATATGAAAAGTGCTTGACATGAATAGATATATGTTATATACTAGTTAAGTAGAAAAGAAGTAGAGTCCGTTCTCACCTTATGGCAGAGCTTAATAAGGTTGTATAAGTATCAGAAGCATAGATTATAATCTATGGATAACTTATGGCGGATTTGTTCCGTCTTTTTTATTGCAAAAAATGAACTAAGCATTTTTATGAAGTTGAAAGTAGAGGTGTTCTATTATTAGTAAAGAACTAGCAATTAATGAAGAAATCAAAGCAAAGGAAGTAAGACTGATATCTGACGACAATGAACAGTTAGGTGTAGTTTCAATAAAGCAGGCTATGGAAATGGCAGCTAAGAAGAATCTTGATTTAGCAATGATTTCACCAAATGCAGAACCACCTGTTTGTAGAATAATGGATTACGGTAAATTCAGATATGAGCAGGCGAGAAAAGAAAAAGAAGCCAAGAAAAAACAGAAGGTAGTAGTTGTTAAGGAAGTTAGACTAAGACCAGGTATTGGCGATAATGATTTAAAGACTAAGTCTAATAATGCTATTAAGTTCCTACAAAAGGGAGATAAGGTCAAGGTTGAGCTTAGATTCAGGGGTAGAGAGCTAGGCCATAAGGATATAGGCAAGGAAGTAATGATGAAATTCATAGAATTAGTAAGTGAATTTGGAGAACCTAATAAGGCCCCTAAGTTTGAGGGTAATAATATGGTTGTAATTATAGATCCAAAGAAATAGATAATAATTGAGAGGAGGATTTTGTTATGCCAAAAATGAAGACACATAGAGGTGCAGCAAAGAGATTAAAGAAAACAGGAAGCGGTAAGTTAAAGAGAGCTAAGGCTTACAAGAGTCATATACTTACTAAGAAGTCTCCTAAGACTAAGATGAACCTTAGACAGTCAACTTTAGTTAGTGACGGAGATGCAAAGAGAATAGCACAGTTATTACCATACAAGTAAGAAATATTTTTAGGAGGAAGAGGAATGGCAAGAGTAAAGAAGGGTATGAATGCCCATAAGAGACATAAAAAAATATTAAAGCTTGCAAAGGGATTCAGAGGATCAAGAAGTAAGCTTTTCAAGACTTCAAACCAGTTTGTAATGAAGTCATTAAAGAACGCATATGTTGGTAGAAAGCAGAAGAAGAGAGACTTCAGAAAGCTTTGGATACAGAGAATAAATGCTGCATGTAGAATGAACGATATATCTTACTCAAAGTTCATGCATGGACTTAAGAAGGCTGATATAGAAGTTAACAGAAAGATGTTATCTGAAATGGCTATAGCTGATCCACAGGGATTTGCTCAGTTAGTAGAAGTAGCAAAGTCAAAGTTAGCTTAGTTAAAAGTGGGGTCTAGTTTAAGCTAGGCTCTTTTTATTATTGTTTTATAAATTATAAGTATATAAATTTTCGATAGATAATCACATGATAATTGTTATTTTTTATGGTTTATTGGATATAATATAATTAGCGGTATAGATTGTTTATACTTTGAAAATGTAAAGGAGAAAGGGGGCGTAAAATGACTAAAAAGGAATTGACAGATTATAAAATAATGACTATAAAGCTATTGATAAAGGCAGCCAAGTTTGTAATAGAAGAGTATGGTATAGACAACTTGACTATTAGAAAGGTCGGGGATAAGGCTGGCTACAATAGTGCTACCATTTATAATTATTTTGAAAACATAGAACATCTTAAGATATTTGTATTCTTGTTTGATTATGATGAATACATAAGCGATTTAGAGAACTATGTAGATGATAGTTTAACAAGTTTGGAGAATTATCATAATGTGTGGGAATGTTATGCAAAACATAATATGATAAATATTGACGCTTTCTATAGCTTTTTCTTCAATAACCTAGAGAGAAACATAGCTGAGTATATAGACGAGTATTATCAGATTTTCCCAGTTAAAAAGGTAGAGCATAGTAAATTTATAGAAAAGATGCTCGAGTCTTCTTCTCTTGAAAGCAGAAATATCTATATGCTACAAGAAATTGCAAATGATGGATTCTTAGACCAAGACAAGCTTGAGTGGGTCAATGACCTTACTTCATACTCGCATGAATCAATTCTTTATAGGGTATATAAGGGTAAGATTTCTAGAGATGATGGGGCAGATATGATACTATCTTTTGTTGATAATATACTTCAAGAACACATTATTAAAAATTAGTAAATAAATAAGCCTTCAAAAGAAGTTTACTTTTGAAGGCTTATATTTTTGATTTATTTTTTTATTGTGTCTTTTACTATTTTTACTACATCTACTGATGTACTAACACCGGACTTAATCCTGTCCTTGATAACAGCAGCATCTTCTGTGATGTCCTTTGCATTTCCAACGATTGTATCAACATTGCCTGTTATCGAAGGCAAGTTTGCTACTGTAAGACCTATGCTGTTCCTGTTTTCTTTAATCAATGTGTCAACACTTCTAAGAATCTCTGCAAGTCTTTTTAAAAAGATTATAAGAAAAACCATTGCAACACACCCTAGTAGAGCAAGAATTGATAGGAATAAACTCATATCTAATGTAATTGTCATATCTGATCTCCTTAATCTACTTTTGAATCTTCTTTTCTAACTTTCTTTCTTCTTTCTGGAATTTATTGAAGGCTTCTTGTTTTTTGTCAGATGCCTTGTCCTCAAGTTCTTTCTTCTTATCGTTTAGCTTGTCTTCAACATCTTCTTTTTTATCCTTGACAGCATCTTCTATTTCTTCTTTTTTGTCATTAGCCTTATCTGCCATTTCTTCAGCCTTATCGTTTGCCTTTTCAGCTACTTCTTCAGCTGTATCAACTGTTTTATCGACTGCTTTTCCGAACTTCTTGTCAGCCTTCTGAACATTTTCAACAGTTTTTTCTACCTTGTCTTCGATTTTTCCTTCAAGTACATCTAGCTTGTTTTCAAGTGTTTCGAATTTGTTATCTAATTTAACATCTACAACATGATACTTTTCCTTAAAGTATTCATTTACGTTTTCACGAGATTCTCTTACCTTTGACTTAACTGTTGCTAGTCCGTTGCTAATCTTATAAAGTAGAGTATCTTTTTCAACTACCACATAGTCAGCAACATCAGATGATGTATCTTTTAGCTTCTGAGCGGTCTTCCTGCCAGTTTCAGTTTCTGATGCTAGCTTTGATGTTACAACACCTGCAGTAACTCCTAGAGCAGCTAGTTTAGCAACCTTAGCTAGTCTCTGTCTTCTTAATTCTCTCTGTCTCTGCTTTTTCTTCTTTTCAAAATAATTTGTAATTGTCATAATGACCTCCTGTTATAATAAATTGATAATCCGCCTTACATTGCTTATCATTTTTTTATTGATATATTATCTTATTACCCAAAAATAGATAGATTATTAATAAATTTAAATAAAAAACAAGAATTTTTAGAAAAATATATAAAAAATATATGATTTGAATTATTAAATAGATAAGGTATATGAAATATATAACAAAATGTAATTTATTTCTTTATTTAACTAAAATAAAAAGACTTTCAAGCGTGATTAATTCTTTAGAAAGTGAAAAAAGGTTGCATTTTTGTTACAAATATAGTAGAATATAAAACTGTGAAAGGTAAAAGTTACAAAGTGTTACTTATTAGCCTATTTTTATGGCTTGTAAGACTAAAACAAAAAAGGAGATTAAGGATGAAGAAAATATTTAATATAATGATGGCAATATTACTTGCTGGCCAGTTTGCTTTTTATACGACTAGCAAGGTAGAGGCTGCTGAAGAGAGTGGCGTGGTGATAGAAAATGAAGAGGGGTGGAAGTCTGTAAATAATAGACAAATGTACTACAGCGAAAATAAGGCTGTTAAGGGATGGCAAAGAATAGGTGGTCTTTGGTATTACTTTAATAAAGAAGGACATATGGTAAGTGGAGTTCAAACAATAAATGCCAACAAGTATGTTTTTAACCAGGACGGTAGTTTAAAAGAAAAATTGAAAAATAATAGTGAATATACAAGTGTAGTTGAGGAAAATAAGACACCTGCCCCAGCAAAAAGCTCAAACAATGCTAGGATTGCAAATGGAGTATATGATAGAAGTGGAAATCTGATTGGAACAGGTAGAAAGTACATATCTAATGCAAGTGCTTATTCTGGAGATACAACTACAGCCTCAGGCCAAAGACCTAGATGGGGAACTATAGCAGTTGACCCGAAAGTTATTCCACTTGGATCTAGAGTTTATGTTCCTTATTATGATAAGGTATTTATAGCCAATGACACAGGTGGCATAATAAGAGGTACTATGATTGACATATTTATGAAATCACCTAAAAACATGAGGAATTTTGGTAGAAGAAATATAGAAATATATGTTCTAAACAAATAAAATATAATAAGGTAGAGAATATAGTATAAAAAACTATAATAAAAGATTTACAATAAAAAACTATAATAAATGAAAATTCTATAGTAAATAAAAAATGCTGTTGGCTATGCCTGCAGCATTTTGTAATTAATGTAGATTGAATAATATATATCTGACTATTTATAGGATTCTTTTTTTGAAAATATCCTTATGACTAGATACAAAGTATAGGGCGGATGTATCTTGAGTTGATGGATTTTTTATCTTGTATCTGTAATCTGATACCAATCTCATGCTGTCGCCAGCATTTAATACAACTTCACTTCCTTGGTTATTGCAAATTGAAAGATCACCTTTTTCTACTAGGATTATCTCTTCACTGTTTAAGTTAGATAATGGATAGTATACAGTTTCAGTTTTCGCTCTTATTTTTACCCTGTATAAGTCAAATTCAGAGCTTTTGCCACTAGCTGTTAGCAACTGAAATTCAAGGTTGCTTTTGCAGTAATCTACAATTGTGGGTTGTTCATCAACCCTTCTTACAAGAGATTCTAGTGTGAATGACTCCTTGAATAATGATGATACAGATAGGTTCATTGTACGAGCTATTGATGTTATGACACTTAAACTTGGATTACCTAGACCTCTTTCAAGTTGGCTAAGTAGGGCAGTGCTTATTCCTGAACGCTTAGAAAAATCTTTGATAGTAATATTATTACTTCTTCTATAGTCGGCTAACTTAGAACCTAGTTGTGAAACATCCATATTACACCTCCTCTTATATAAGTATTATTTTTTATTTAACAAATATTGATACAATAACTTTGAGAAAATAATACATATGAGATTTTAAATTATTTTTTGTGGAAGGCCAACGTATAATAAGTTCAAAAATATTTAAGATATATAATTTCGAAATATTTAGAACTATACTATCTAATCATTATTATATCACTTTTTAATATTAATTACAGTTAATTTAATAAAAAAAATCACAAATAAATAAATTTTGTTTAATGTATATACTTGTGGTAAAATATATAGTGATACATTTTAAGAAAAATAATAAATTATGTTTGTATATTCAATATTACAACTTAAAAATTATTTGTTATAATGAAAAAGTTTTACAAACAAATTAGAAAGTGATTAGTATATGATTATTTTGGGAATAGATCCAGGACTTGCTATAATTGGTTATGGTATAGTCGAATACAAAAACAGCAAGTTTAGGACCATAGATTATGGTGCTATTACAACCCCTGCCGAAATGCCGACTGTTGAAAGGTTGGATATGATATATAGGGGCATGAATCAATTGTTTCACCTCTATGATATTGATGAAATAAGTATAGAAGAATTATTTTTTAACAAGAATATAACAACTGGTATCACGGTTGCCCAGGCTAGGGGGGTAATTCTTTTGTCTTGCGTTCAACATTCTGTACCTATCTACGAGTACACTCCACTCCAGGTAAAACAAGGTGTATGTGGTTATGGTAGAGCGGACAAGAGTCAGGTCCAGAGGATGGTAACATCATTTTTAAATCTAAAATCTGTGCCAAAACCGGACGATGTTGCGGATGCCTTGGCTATAGCGATATGTCATGCTCATTCGAATAGGCTGAGTAAGGAATTGAATAGATTTTAGCAGATGAAGACATTTTAATATTATTAATCGTTGAACTTATAATTTATAGTATATTTTTAATTTAAAGCTATAAATTGTTATAAATAAAGTATAAATGAAGTCCAAAGGGTTAATATTATAATAGAAAGGAAGATTATGATAGGATACATAAAGGGGATAATCGATGAAATTGGCATTGATTATATATTGATAGAAAACAATGGTATCGGATACAAATTGCTAGTATCAACAACCACTTTGAGCCAGCTATCAATTGGTCAGGAGGCCAAGATATATACAAAGATGATAGTTAGAGAAGATGATATAAGCCTATGTGGTTTTTATAGTAAGGAAGAAGAGGAAATGTTTAAGCTTCTTACATCAGTATCAAAGGTAGGGACAAAAGTAGGTATGGGTATATTGTCGTTTGCACCACCTGCAAGGATACAGTCTATAATAATTAACTCTGACGTAACTGCTATGTCAAAGGCACCTGGAGTTGGTAAAAAGACAGCAGAGAGAATAATATTGGAGTTAAAGGACAAGGTCGGAAAAATTGTGATAGATGGACTTGATACTATGGAAAACTTACCACTTTCTGGAAAGGAAATTGCAATAGACAATTCAGAGGATGAAGCTATCAGCGCACTTATCGCCCTTGGGTACACAAGTTCTGAGGCACAAGAATCTGTCAACTTTGTCAAGCAACCTGGTATGGATGTTGAAGTGATTATAAAGAAGGCACTTGAGTATATAATGAAGACTAGCTTGAAATTTTAAGGAGGGGTCTTAGATGGATGAAGAACGCATAATAACATCGACAATGAAGGAAGAAGATTTTGAGATTGAGAATAGTCTAAGACCCAAGAGTCTGGATGACTATCTTGGTCAGGAAAAATCCAAGGAACAACTTAGGATATTTATAGATGCAGCCTTAAATAGGAATGAAGCCCTAGACCATGTCTTATTATATGGGCCTCCAGGTCTTGGAAAGACTACCTTAGCGGGTATAATAGCCAATGAAATGGGTGTTAATCTTAGAATTACATCAGGACCAGCTATTGAAAGGGCTGGTGACTTGGCGGCGATACTTACCAACCTACAGGAGAATGATGTTTTGTTTATAGATGAGATACACAGGATCAACAGGTCGGTTGAAGAGGTCTTGTACCCTGCCATGGAGGACAACTGTCTAGATATAATCATAGGTAAGGGTCCATCAGCGAGATCTATAAGACTTGACCTGCCTAAGTTTACCCTTATAGGGGCTACGACTAGGGCTGGTATGCTTACAAATCCACTTAGGGATAGGTTTGGTGTGATTTTAAAATTGGACTACTATAATGAAGAAGAATTGGCGGAGATAGTCAAGAGGTCTTCATCTATACTTGGAGCAGGAATTCAAGATGAAGGAGCTATACAGATAGCATCCAGGTCAAGGGGAACACCTAGAATAGCCAATAGACTCTTAAAGAGGGTCAGAGACTTTGCTCAGGTAAGGGCAGATGGTCAAATAACGGATGATGTCGCAGTAGATGCCTTAGATTTGATAGGTGTAGACTCGTTGGGGCTTGATTTTGTAGACAACAAACTTTTGACTACAATAATAGACAAGTTCAGGGGTGGACCGGTTGGACTAGACACTCTTGCTGCCTCAATTGGAGAAGATAGAAATACAATCGAAGACGTATATGAGCCTTACTTGTTGCAGTTGGGTTTTATCAATAGGGCACCAAGGGGGAGGATAGCAATGCCTAGAGCTTATGAGCACCTGGGTATGCCGTATCCACAAGACAAGGTTAAAAAGTAGTAAAAAGGGGAGAAAATTTTGAAGACAAGTGATTTTAAATACTATCTACCAGAGGAGTTAATAGCTCAGGTACCTATTAAAGATAGGTCTAGTTCAAGGCTTATGGTACTTGATAAAGCTACTGGAGAGATAGAGCATAGGATTTTTAAGGATATAATAGACTATTTAGAAGAGGGTGACTGCCTTGTCCTAAATGATACAAGGGTAATACCAGCCAGATTGATAGGTGAAAAAGAATCAAGTGGTGGAAGGGTTGAATTCTTATTATTGAAGAGAGATGGTGAGCTTTGGGAAACTTTGGTTAAGCCCGGCAAACGTGCCAAAATAGGATCTAGGATATCTTTTGGCGGCGGTAAGTTAGTTGCAGAAGTTGTTGATATAGTAGAAGATGGGTCTAGAATGGTCAAGTTTATCTATGATGGTATATTTGAAGAAGTATTGGATGAACTAGGCAATATGCCACTTCCTCCATACATAACTGCAAAGCTTGATGACAAGGAAAGATATCAGACTGTCTATTCTAAGCATAAGGGATCAGCTGCAGCACCTACAGCAGGACTACACTTTACGGAATGCTTGTTGGAAGAAATAAAATCTAAGGGTGTAGACCTAGCATTTGTTACCCTTCACGTTGGTTTAGGGACATTTAGACCTGTAAAGGTAGATGATGTAGAGAGCCACAAGATGCATTCTGAATTTTATGTAGTCAGTGAAGACGCTGCAGAAAAAATCAACAGGGCAAAGGAAAATGGCAAGAGGATTATATGTGTGGGAACTACAAGTTGTAGGACTATTGAATCCGTAGCCAGTGAAGATGGTAAAATGCATGCCAAAACTGGGTGGACAGACATATTTATATATCCAGGTTATAAATTTAAGGTTGTAGACAATCTAATAACTAACTTTCACTTACCAGAATCAACATTGGTCATGCTTGTAAGTGCCCTATCAAAGAAAGAATATGTTCTTTCTGCCTATGAAGAAGCTGTTAAAGAGAAGTATAGGTTCTTCTCTTTTGGTGATGCTATGTTTTTTAAGTAGGAACATAATATAGGGTTTATATTGGATATAAAGTCATTGGTAAATGAAAAACAGTTAAATACAAGTAAGAAGACATAATTAAGAAGGGGATATTAAATGTACGCAGTTAGATATGAATTAATTAAAACCTGTAAGCAGACAGGTGCAAGACTTGGAAGACTCCATACACCACATGGTGTAATAGATACACCTATATTTATGCCAGTTGGAACACAGGCAACTGTTAAGTCTATGACACCAGAGGAATTAAAGGAGATAGGGTCTCAGATTATACTTTCAAATACTTATCACCTATACCTAAGACCAGGTCATGAACTTATAAAAAAAGCAGGTGGTTTGCACAAATTTATGAATTGGGACAGACCAATACTTACTGATAGTGGTGGTTTTCAGGTATTTTCTCTAGGTCCACTTAGGAAGATAACAGAAGAGGGTGTAGAGTTTAGGTCTCATCATGATGGTTCAAAGCACTTTTTGACTCCAGAAAAGGTAATGGAAATAGAAAATGCCCTAGGACCTGATATAATGATGGCATTTGACGAATGTGCACCTTATCCTGCTGATAGGGAGTACGTTAAAAACTCACTTGAAAGAACTACTAGGTGGCTAGAAAGATGTAAGGCTGCCCACAAAAATCCAGAAAATCAGGCCTTGTTTGGTATAGTCCAGGGTGGTATGTACAAGGACCTAAGAGAGCAATCAGCTAGGGAAATAACAGCTATAGACCTACCAGGATACGCAATTGGTGGATTGAGTGTTGGAGAACCTAAAGACCTAATGTATGAAATCTTAGAATATACAACTCCTCTTTTACCAGAGGACAAGCCGAGGTACCTGATGGGAGTTGGATCACCAGATGATTTAATAGAGGGCGTTATAAGGGGTATAGATATGTTTGACTGTGTGCTTCCAACTAGAATAGCTAGAAATGGAACAGCTATGACTAGCCAGGGTAAGGTCGTGGTCAGAAATGCATCTTATGCAGAGGATTTTACACCTTTAGATCCAGAGTGCGATTGCTATACATGTAGAAACTATACTAAGTCATACATAAGACATCTGGTAAAGACAAACGAAATACTTGGAGCTAGGCTTATTAGCAACCATAACCTACATTTCTTGTTAAATCTTATGAAGGATGTTAGACAGGCTATAATGGATGATAGGTTGATGGATTTTAGAAATGAATTCTTTGCTAAATATTATGGTAAATAAGGTAAAGATGGTTTATAATAAGGATATGTAGTAAGTAATTATTAGGAGGGATAGTATGCCACAGAATCAGATGATAATGGGTATAGGAATTTGGGTATTGATATTTGTCATATTCTATTTCCTATTGATCAGACCACAGAAAAAGAGAGATAATCAGTTAAAAGAAATGAGAAACTCTATCGAAAGAGGCGATACCGTAGTGACAGTTGGTGGAATTATAGCCAAGGTATCTAAGGTAGATGAAGACAAGGTAGTTCTAGAATTAGGTCCAAGTAGGACTAAGGTTCCATTCGAAAAATGGGCTATTGGTAGGATAGTTGAAAAAGTTTCAAATGAAGAACCAATAGAAAATGTTGAGGACAAGCTAGAACAATAAAAGCAAACTTGAAATTATATCCATATTTTGGTATAATGAATAGAGAAAATTTATTATAGTATGGAGGGTAAAGACATGGAAAAAAAGCATGTGAAGACTCTTTCAAAGGCTACTCTAAAGAAGAGTGCAGCTAAGGGTGGATGTGGAGAATGTCAGACATCTTGCCAGTCAGCTTGCAAAACTTCTTGTACAGTTGCTAATCAGGAGTGCGAAAGATAGTATACGTAAAAACAGCCTTAGGGCTGTTTTTATTGTTCATATTTTATTTTTAAGAGGAGGATAGTATGAAGATAAGAAAAAAAATAGCGAGTATCTTGCTGACGTCCATTTTACTAGCGGGCCTTTCAGTTAATGTAAATGCCTTAGATAGCAGAGATGTTAGGTCGATAGCTGGAATAGACAGGTATGCTACTGCAAGTGGTATAGCTGGTAACTTTGGACCATATGAAAATGTAATATTGGTAAATGCAGATAATAATATGCTAGCTGATGGTCTTAGTGCCAGTGGACTTGCTGGTGTTTTAAATGCACCTATTTTATTAGTTCACAAGGACTCAATACCAAATGAGACACAGCTAAGAATAGATATTGCTAAGAGGATATATATTATAGGTTCAGAAGGATCAATTAGTAGGGGCTTAGAAGACAGGTTAAGAGACCAGAGTATGGGTGGATTTTCTGTTAAGAGAATTGGTGGAGTAAACAGATACGAAACTAGTTACAATGTAGCTAGAGAAATACTGAGCATAAAAAATTCAGTAGGCAAGGTATTTGTAGCCAACGGAAGACTTGGAGAAGCCGATGCCATGAGTGCATCAGCAATAGCTGCAAGAGATGGAGAACCTATATTACTTACAAATGGTAATAATATGGATTCAAAATCTATGTCAATAGTTCTTAGAACTAATAATATATATGCAGTAGGTGGCAGCAATGTTATATCACAAGGCCTAGTATCTAGCCTAAATGCAAGAAGAATTTCAGGCAAAAATAGATACTATACAAATTCTCTTTTAATAAACCAGTTCTATCAGAACTCAAATGGTTCATACTACTTGAGTGATGGTTATAAATTAGTCGATGCTCTTACAGGTGGTCCTTTAGCAGGTAAGAACAATGCACCTATTTTCCTAGTAGGACCTAACAATAACAAGTCTATTTTAAGGGGAGCTAGCGAGTTGGTATCTCTTGGAGGTATAAATAGGTCAGTCATTAAACAGTGTATTAATGCTGCAAATAGGTAGTCATGAAGAAAAAAAAATATTACAGTAGAAAAAAATATAATAGCAAAAAATTAAATATAAACAATAACAATAGCACTGTTACCAAGTCTTGGGCCAGTGCTAATGTTGAAATTAGCCTATATGCTATTTATTCCTTTGTGGTATTCTTAGCTATAGAATGGATATTCAGAGGAAGTATAGGTAAATTTTTTGGTTTTATGATGGATTATCCTCTAGCTTTTATAGTAAATTGGATATTGCTATTCCTAATATTTGCTGTGGCTATTTTTGTCTCTAAAAAGAAATTCTACTTGTATGTTTCCACATTTATTTTGATACTGTTGGTTACGGCCAGTAGGATCGTCAATGATATGAGAGGGATGCCTATATCTCCATATGACTTGTATTCATACAAGGAGGCATTTGAAGTTTCCAATATATTCCTGTCGTTTAAGGGCATAGCCTTGATAGTTATTTGCATATCTCTCGCTATTGGTATAAGTGTGATAGTATATAAAAGAGATAAGGGATATATAAGGACAAGGGTTAAAAGAAATATGTTCGTATATATTGTTTTGATGAGTATTTTTCTTATTGTAACCCCCCAGCTTAGGAGTGCAAAAATATTGGTACCCATAGCCTGGAATGTAAATATATCTTATCAACACAATGGATTTGTCTATTCTTTCTTGTCGGAAACTATATCGTCATTTAGGAGGAAGCCTAAGGGTTATAGTAGGAAGACCATTGAAGAAATCAGAAAAGAAGTTGACAAAAGGGAAAAGTATGACAAGAGGGTTTTGGGACAAAATAATCCTGACATAATTGTAGTCCAGTTAGAGGCCTTTATGGATCCAACTAGAATAAAAAATGTCA
Source organism: Peptostreptococcus anaerobius 653-L (assembly GCF_000178095.1). Lineage (NCBI taxonomy): Bacteria > Bacillati > Bacillota > Clostridia > Peptostreptococcales > Peptostreptococcaceae > Peptostreptococcus > Peptostreptococcus anaerobius. The sequence continues at coordinate 21,423 of NZ_ADJN01000012.1, forward strand.
CTTTTAATCAAGACCCAATGCCAAATATGAGAAAACTCATGAAAAACTATACTTCTGGACATATGAATGTTCCGGTTACTGGTGGAGGGACTGCTCGTACAGAATACGAAATCCTAAGTGGTGCGAACTTTGACTATCTAAATCCAGGGGAAATACCTTATCAGACTTTTTTGGCTGAGAACGACTCGATATCAATGGCTAGAACCCTGTCTAAAAGCGGATACAAGGCCAGTGCAATACACAACTTCAATATGAGGTTTTATAATAGAGACAAGGGCTATAGGCATCTTGGTTTTGGAAAATTTATACCTGGAGAATCTATGACCAATTTGGAACACACTCCTTTGGGCTGGCCAAAGGATTCTGTACTTACAAGATATATAATGGATGAACTTGGATCCAAGGATAGTAAAAATACAAAACCTTCATTTGTGTTCACTGTATCTACCCAGGGACATGGCTCATATCCATCATCTAGGATGGCAATGCCTTATCCCATAAAAATAGAAAAGGCCAGTATGAATCCAGCCTTTAAAAATCAGGTTGAGTACTATGCCAACCAAGTATATGAGATGGACAAGTTTGTCGGTGACTTAGTTGGTGAAATCAACAAGAGGAAGAAACCTACAGTATTGGTCCTATATGGTGATCACCTACCAGGTCTTAGCCTATTTAGGACCTATCCAGAAAATGAGTACCTATATTCTTCTATATTTGCCTTAGTCAACAATTATGGTACTAGGAAGTTAGATGTGGGCAAGGATTTTCAGGCTTACCAGATGTCAAGTCTTATAATGAAGGCAGCTGGACAAAAGTATGGACCTTTTGACCTTATCAATGCCTATATGAGAAATGACAAAGACTATCAAAAAAAGCTCGAACTTGTCCAATATGATGTTTTATTTGGCAAGAAATACTTCTTAAAGGATAGTGAAGTTCCAGAGGCCAATAAAATGACAATTGGAAATGGCTCATTAAAGATTAAGAAAGTAGAGAATAGGGGAGGAGACTTTTATATAGTTGGTGAAGGCTTTAATAGAAATGCAAGGGTATATATAGACGGCAAAGAAGTTGAGGCTGATTTTAAGGATGATAAGAACATTAGACTGTATGATTCCTTCTATAGTGGAGTCAAGAAGATAGAGCTTAGGCTATTTGACAGTCATAGGAATGAAATCTATAAATCGAATGTATATAAGTTTAAATTTTAGACTTAATAGAGAGTTTGTTAGCTGTATAAAATTTAATTAATAGGCTAGGTGATGACTGCTTATATGGTCGCCACCTAGCTATTTTTATTCTATAAATAAAAATAGGATATGCTTGATAAAAAGTCTATTTTGTATTATTATATATACATTATGTGCAAGGTTGACTAGATATTAAAAGGTATTTTTAATAGGAATTATAACTTAGGAGAAAACAAATGTTAAAAAAGTTTAGGAACAAACCAACTATCCTGTACTGGTTGAGTCCAGCCCAGATTATGGTTTTTGGATTTGGAAGTATAATATTGTTAGGGGCCTTTTTATTGACCCTACCTATAGCATCAAATAAGGGTGTATGGACTCCCTTTATTGACTGTCTATTTACGGCAACTTCATCGGTATGCGTTACTGGTTTAGTTGTTTTGGATACAAGCCTGCACTGGAGCTTATTTGGTAAGATTGTCATAATTCTCTTGATTCAGATTGGTGGTTTGGGATTTATGACCATAAGTACCTTGATTGTCCTGTTTTTAGGCAAAAAAGTAGATATAAGGCAGAGGGTACTGATTAAGGAAAGTTATAATCAAGACCATATATCGGGTACTATAAAGATGGTACTTGCCGTTATAAAATATACATTTTCTGTGGAGATAATTGGTAGCATAATCCTCTCTACGGTATTTATACCTGAATTTGGGTTTTATAAGGGCATAGGGTATAGTGTATTCCACTCTATATCTGCCTTTTGTAATGCTGGCTTTGACTTGTTTGGCTCAAAGTACGGTGCCTTTACTTCTATTAGCCACTATTATAACAATCCTGTGGTAGTGTTTACAATTGCTGCCCTTATTATTTTAGGTGGTGCAGGATTCTTTGTTGGAGCTAATATATTATCCGGAAAGAGTCTTAAGAAGTGGAAGCTTACTAGTAAGCTAGGTGTATTAATAATGGTATTTCTTTTGGTCCTAGGTACGGTTCTCTTGTTTACGGGTGAATATAACCATTCACTATCAGGAATGACTGGCTTGGAGAAGTTCGAGGTTGCCTTCTTCCAGTCTGTTACTGCTAGAACTGCTGGTTTTGCGACTATAGATTTGACCAAATTTAGGGAAAGTAGTCTCTTGGTAATGATATTTTTGATGTTCATAGGTGCATCACCTGCTTCTACAGGTGGTGGTATTAAGACAACTACATTCGCTGTATTGTTGCTTGCACTTAGGACATTCTTAAAGAATGAAAGTGAAATAACGGTCTTTAGGAGAAGGATTGGTGTCTATACGATAAGAAAGTCAATAGGCGTATTGGTAATGGGAATGATATTCTTGCTTGTAGGAACCTACTTGATATCTGCTACACAAGGGCCGAAATTTGGATTACTTGAGTCTAGCTTTGAGGTTACATCAGCCTATGCCACTGTTGGTCTGTCTCTTGCGGGTACAAATAACCTAAATGGACTAGGAAGATTTATACTAATAGTATTGATGTTTGCAGGTAGAGTTGGAAGCCTTACCCTTGTATCCATATTTATCAAGGAAAACAAGATGAAAAACGTAAGATATGCTGAAGAGAGCATAACGGTTGGATAGGTGACGGATGTTAAAATATGGCTAGTATAGGTATATGAATGATATAAAAAGTAGGTAAGATTAAAATTAAAAGTATATGAATATTTAGAGGTGTAAAATGAAACAATACATGGTAATAGGAGCGGGTAGATTTGGCGTTTCAGTAGCCAAGACATTGATAAGAGAAGGACAGGAAGTCATGCTTGTAGACGGAAGTGAAGAGGTTGTCCAGCAACTTTCCGAGGATATAGAAAATATAGCTATAGTTGATGTTGCTGATGAAATGGCCTTAAAAAATGCAGGACTTAACAATTTTGATGTAGCTATAGTTGCTATAGGTACAGATTTGAGGGCGTCTATAATGGCTACCCTTATAGCCAAGGAGTCAGGTGTTCCGTATGTAATATCCAAGGCTAAGGACAAGCTACAGGCCCAGGTACTACACAAGATAGGGGCAGACAAGGTTATATTTCCAGAGGTGGATATGGGTGAAAAACTAGCCAAGTCTCTTGTATTTGAAAATGTACTAGACTATATGGATATAGATGAAAATCATACTATATTTGAGATGAGAGTGCCTTCCTCATGGGTTGGTAAAAATATGATAGACCTCCAGATAAGAAACAAGTTTTCTATGAATGTTGTTGCTGTTAAAAAGGATAAGCATTTTGAAGTACCGGCGGATCCAAACAAGGAGTTTTCTCCTGAAGATATAATTGTTGTAGCAGGTAAGATCAAGGATATACAGAAGGTAGCTAAGGGTATGCTTTAAAGGAGGCAAGTATGTATATTAAGAGTAAGGACAACGATAAATTCAAGCTAACAAAATCCTTGTTGACTACAAAATACAGGAACAAGGAAGGAAAGTACATAGCTGAAGGTCAAAGAACTATAGAGCTTGCTATAGAATACGGTGCTAGCATAGAATTTGTCTTTGTTAATGAAAGATTTTATAATGATCCTAGTAAGGGTGTCTTAATAGCAAGTTTAAAAGAAAGTACCCATGTGTATATCTTGGATGATTCCTTGTTTAGGCAGGTAGTAACTACTGAAAATTCTCAAGGAATATTGGCTGTAATAAATAAAAAGAAGATGGATAGTGAAGATTTCAACAAAAATAAGCATAAGAAGATTGTTGTTGTTGATAGGGTTCAAGACCCAGGTAATATGGGGACTATAATCAGGACTGCTGATGCGGCAGGTTTTGACCTTATTATATGCATCAAGGGTACTGTAGACTATTACAATCCAAAGGTTGTAAGGTCTGCTATGGGGTCTATGTTTTATATGGATATGATGAGCCTTGACAATGAAGAAGCAAGAGACCTACTAAAGGTAAATGACATAGATATTGTGTCTTCTTATCTCGATACAGAAAATTATTATGATAAGGTGGACTATAAGGAAAATACAGCCTTGGTTGTTGGAAATGAAGCCAATGGAATAAGTGACTTCTGGATAAGACAGTCTGATGTTTTAGTCAAGATACCTATGTTTGGTAAGGCTGAATCCCTTAACGTTGCTGTGTCATCTGCCCTACTGATGTACAAGATACTTGGTAGATAAGATATGTCATACTTGCAATCTAAGATATTTTTCTGTCAATTTTGATAAAGATGTTGATTTTTACAAAAACCAATGGTAAAATAAGTTTATTAGTTAGACAGGCAGCCTATAAACTAGGCTAGATTTGCCTAACATGATTATTATAATAGATATATAAAATAAAGCTATGATAGAGAAAAGTATTATCTAAAATATAATTCAGAGAGTAGTTGGTCGGTGAAAAACTATTTGTATTTGGATAAGAAGTTCCCTCTGGAGCAGCTTGGTTGAACACTAGATAAGTAGGCCAAGACGTGATGTGCGTTAAACTATTGAGTGGTTTATAGATATAATTAGGCTAAGTATCAAAGTTGATTTGGTAGTCTTAGTCAAAGATACTATAGACTATTAGGGTGGTACCGCGATTTCAGACCTTTCGTCCCTATGGATGAAGGTCTTTTTTTATTAGAAAAAACGGAAAGGATGTTGAGTATGCAGGAGAAATTAAAAGAACTAAGAAAAATTGCTGAAGAAAAAATATTAGCAGCGACTTCTCCAGAAGAAGTTGAAAAATTAAGGGTCGACCTATTAGGTAAAAAGGGTGAACTTACAAAGATATTAAAGGAAATGGGTAAGTTATCGGCTGAAGAAAGACCTATAATTGGTAAACTAGGTAATGAAGTAAGGGAAATTATAACTAACAATATTAAAGAAAAGAAAGAAATGATCAGTCGTGCTATCCTTGAACAGAAGATAGAATCTGAAACAATAGATGTTACTATGCCTGGTAAAGTTCCTCAGATAGGTAAGCAGCATATTATTTCAAAAATGATAGATGAGGTTACTGAGATATTTATGGGAATGGGATTTTCGATTGCTGAGGGTCCTGAAATAGAGACAGTAAGAAATAACTTTGATGCCCTAAATGCCCCAAAAGACCATCCATCAAGAGATATGACAGATACTTTTTATATCACTGAAGACATCCTTCTTAGGACACAGACATCACCAGTCCAGATAAGAACAATGGAAGAGGCCGTAAAGACAAACGACCTACCACTAAAGATAATAGTTCCTGGTAGATGTTTCAGGTCAGATAGCCCAGATGCTACACATTCACCAATGTTCCACCAGATAGAGGTATTGGTTGTTGGTAAGGACATCACATTTACAGAATTCAAGGGAACTATGGAAAAGTTTGTCCAGAAGTTATATGGACCTGAGACAAAGACAAAGTTTAGACCACATAACTTCCCATTTACAGAGCCAAGTGCTGAAATTGACGTATCATGCTTTAAGTGTGGTGGAGCTGGTTGCCCTGTATGTAAAGGAGAAGGCTGGATAGAAATACTTGGTGCAGGTATGGTGCATCCTAATGTTCTTAGAAACTGTGGTATAGACCCAGATGTATACTCAGGATTTGCAGCAGGTATGGGAGTTGAAAGACTTGCTATGTTAAAGTACGGTATAGATGATATAAGACTTATGTTCGAAAATGACGTAAGATTCTTAGACCAGTTCTAGAGGAGGTAGTGTATGTTAGTATCATTAAAATGGTTAAGAGATTATGTAGATATAGATGTGGACGCTAAAGAGTTTGGCGACCTAATGACTATGACTGGAACTAAGACTGAAACAGTTGAGTTCTACGGTGAAGAGATAGAAAATGTAGTAGTTGCTAAAATCCTTGAAATTGCAGAACATCCAGATGCAGAGAAATTAGTTGTGACACAGGTGGATGCAGGTCAGGGCTCACCTATTCAGATAGTTACAGGAGCTAAGAATATCAAGGTTGGCGACTATATACCCCTTGCTATAGATGGGGCAGTCCTACCTGGTGGCATAAAGATCAAAAACTCCAAGCTAAGAGGGGTAGCATCAAACGGAATGATGTGCTCTGCAAAGGAACTTGGAATAGATGAGAAGTTTGTGGAAGACTACAAGAAGAATGGAATCTATATCTTGGATATGGAAGACTCATATGAAACAGGCAAGGACGTAAAAGAAGTCCTAGGTCTAACTGATGCAGTAATAGACTTTGAACTTACTTCAAACAGACCGGACTGTAGGTGCATGATAGGTATAGCAAGAGAGGCAGCTGTTACACTAGGTAAAAATACAAAGTATCCTGAAATAAGTGTAAAAGAAGAAGCTGACAAGGAAATTGATGTAGATATCAAGATAGAAAGTCCAGACCTTTGCACTAGATATATGGCAAGAAGAGTAACTGATGTCAAGATCGAAAAATCACCATATTGGATGCAAAGACGTCTTATAGAAGCTGGAGTTAGACCAATCAACAACATAGTCGACATAACTAACTTTGTAATGTTAGAAATGGGTCAGCCTATGCACGCATTTGATATGAGAGAAATAGGCAATAACAAGATAGTTGTAAAAAATGCAGTAAAGGGTGAAAAGTTTACAACACTTGATAAGCAGGAAAGAGACCTTGACGAAGATATGTTGATGATAACTAATGGAGAAAAGACTCTTGGTATAGCAGGTATCATGGGTGGTCTAGATTCTGGTGTAAAGGAAGATACAGTTGAAATAATGTTTGAGTCTGCTGTATTCAACAAGGAAAACATCAGAAAATCATCTAAGAAGCTAGGTCTAAGATCAGAAGCATCATCAAGATTCGAAAAGGGTGTGTCAGAAGAAAATGCAGCCCTAGCCCTTGAAAGAGCAGTCCAGTTAGTTGAATTACTTGGTGCTGGTAAGGTTATGAAGGGTGTAGTAGATGTATATCCTAATCCAAAACCAGCTCAGACGATCACAGTCAATCCAACTAGGATCAACAAAAGAATAGGCGTAGATATACCTATGGACAGGTTTTGCAAGATAATGGAGGACCTAGAATTTAAGTGTGATCTAAAATCTGATCAAGAGTTAGTACTTGAAGTACCAGCATTTAGGCTTGATATCGAGCAGGAAGCAGATATATTTGAAGAAATAGCTAGAATATACGGATTTGCTAATATACCATCAATTCAGCTACAGGGCAACACTACAGCAGGTGTAAAGACTGACAAGCAGAAGTTCCTAGACAAGGTAAAGACTACAGCTATAGGCTCAGGAATGTATGAAATACTTACATACTCATTTGTCAGCCCTAAGGGACTAGATAAAATCATGGTTCCAGAAGATTCAAACCTAAGAGATGTAGTAAAACTACTAAACCCACTAGGTGAAGATACATCAATAATGAGAACTACACTTATACCAAATATGATGGATGTAATTACAACAAATATATCTCATAATATAGATACAGCATCAGTGTTTGAATGTGGTCATGTGTTTACACCAACTGATATGGCTGGAGTAGAAGAAACTAGGATATGTCTAGGTATGTATGGAGAAGACAAAGACTTCTTCACCCTAAAGGGAGTTCTTGATAGGATATTTGAAAGAGTAGGAATAAAGGATCAGACATACCTAGCAGATAAGACAAACACATCATTCCATCCAGGTAGGTGTGCAGATATCTTGGCAGGAGAAACATTCCTAGGAACAATAGGAGAAATCCACCCATATGTATTAGAAAACTACGGAATATCTAAGAGAGTGTATATAGCAGAAATAAAGTTAGACGAGGTATATACTCATAGAAACGATACAATAATATTCAAGGCCCTACCAAAGTTCCCGGCTTCATCAAGGGATATCGCCTTACTTGTAAAGGACCAAGTATCAGTAGGAAGCATAGAAGAAGTGATCATGTCAAATGGAGCAGGACTAGTAGAAGCTTGTGAGTTATTTGACGTATATAAGGGAGACCAGATAGAAGAAGGCTACAAGTCAGTTGCTTATTCAATATCATATAGAAGTCTTGAAAAGACACTTACAGATGATGAAATCAGTCCAGTACATTCTAAGATCTTAGAAGAACTTGAGAAGGAATTGGATGCAAAACTAAGAGACTAGTTTTGAAGGAAGTATGTTAATCCTTGCTTAAAAAACTGTTTATGTAAACTATAGGAAGTATGTTAGTCCTTATTAAAAAACTGTGTAAGTAAAATATAGGAAGTATGTTAATCCTTATTAAAAAACTGTTTAAGTAAAATATAGGAAGTATGTTAATCCTTATTAAAAAAACTGTCGTAAGAATATATAATATCAGTGCTTGGTCACTGAAAATTCCAAATGTGCTTTGCACCTGGAATTTTTTAATCGTGACCTTTGCACGATATTATGGATATTCTTCGCCAATGTTTTTTTGCACAAGGATAGAACATACTTCCTTTTTATGTTTTAATAGAGTTGATTATGTAATCAAGTGCACATTAGCTATATAGCTTTCGTCGGCATAATTTCTGAGTATGTTATATATGAATTTTTTTACCAACTTTAAGTCATCATTAAGGTGTTTATTTTCATCTTAGTTTCATACAATATATCTTATTTTTACAACTAACTATTAATTGTGATAGCTAGAGTGAATACTTTTAAGAAAACATTGGCGATGAATATTAGTAACTTCATGTGAGTAAACGGTTAAAAAATTCCACTGCAAAGCACATTGGAATTTTGAGTGTCGAGCATAGAAGTTACATATTCATTCGACAGTTTTAAAAAGTATTCATTCAGCTACACAGACAATACATTCAGCTATCTAAATAAGATATATTATATCAATATGCATATTCATGAGACAGCTTTAAAAAGTATTAAGAATCTACCAATGGAATAGATTTAACATAAAGCCATAAATGTATGGTAATGGTCTTAATTATTTGATATACTAGAGAGTAGTATAAATATTATGACGAGGTGCATTATGAACAGAGTAAGTGTTAGGATAGATGGTGTTGATTACAATATAGCAGGTGAAAAGCCAGAAGCAGAAATAGTAAAGGTAGCAAAATACATAGACAATGAACTTAAGGAGATTTTCTCAAAGGCTCCAAGTCTTACAAAGATAAATGCAGCTATTCTTATGTCTGTAAATGTGGCGGATAAACTATTTGATGCTAGGAGTGAGAATGACCAGCTTAAGGATAAGATAGAAAAACTAGAATCTTCAATCACAAACACAAGTGAAGATCTTGAAAAGGAGTTTGACAGCGTATTAGAAAAATTGGCCCAGTCTGATGAAATGCTAGCTAAGGTCAAGTCTGAAAGGGATCAATTGAAACTTGATCTAGAAGAAAGAGATTCTAAGATAGAATCTATATCACTTGCAGGATCTAGTGCTAGTGACCCTGATATAGAAAAAAAGATAAAGTCAATGCAGATGCAGATAAAGGAAATGGAAAACAAGGTAGCAGTTGCTGAAGCTATGGCTACTGAATTTCAAAATAAGGCCTATAATATTCAGCTAAATTATGAGGAATTAAAAAATAGCATAAAATAATGACATATACTAAAGGCTACAGAGATTGATCTATGTAGCCTTTTGTAACGAAAATAAGGTGGTAAAGTATGATAAATAAAAACTTAGAATTATTGGCTCCTGTGGGTTCTTTTGAGGCCTTAAAGGCAGCGGTTCAAAATGGAGCAAACGCTGTATACTTAGGCGGAAAGGACTTTAGTGCTAGGGCTAGTGCTAACAATTTTGACAGGGATGAATTGATAGAAGCTGTAAAATATTGCCATATAAGAGGATGTAGGGTATTTGTGACGGTGAATACTCTTATAAAGCAGACTGAGATAGAAGATTTTATAGAATATATAAAATTTTTGTATTCTATTTCTATAGATGCCCTTATTCTTCAGGATATAGGTATGGCTACAAGAATACACGAGATTTTACCTGATTTTGAATTACATGCCTCTACTCAGATGGCAGCCCACAGTCTAAATGATGTTAAGTACCTTGAAAGTCTAGGCTTTAAAAGAGTTGTACTTGCTAGGGAATTAAATGTAGGTGAGATTGCCCAGATATGCCAGGCTACAGATGTGGATATAGAGGTGTTTGTCCATGGAGCCCTATGCGTTTCTTATTCAGGCCAATGTCTGATGTCTTCTGTTATGGGGACTCGTTCAGGAAACAGGGGAAGGTGTGCCCAACCTTGTAGGCAAAAATATAAGATATACAATGAGATAGAAGATACATATGTAGATACTGGGGGGGACTACCTACTCAGTCCAAGAGACTTAAATTCTATTGAACATATTGGAGATGTTCTTGAATCAGGCCTGATGTCACTCAAGATAGAGGGCAGGATGAAAAGACCTGAATATGTAGCCACTGTTGTATCATCTTATAGGGATGCTGTATTAAATTATCTTGAAATGCAAAAAAACAGGACCTCAAGTCTTGGTAGACGAGATATAAATATAAATGCAAAATCTATTAGAAAGCCTGTATCACAAGAAACTATTGATAACCTATACACAATATTCAATAGGAAGTTTACCCATGGTTATTTGCTAGGTGAGGTTGGCTCGGATATAATGAACAAGCAAAAGCCAAATAACAGGGGTCTATATATAGGTAAGGTTATAGGATTTAATTCAAAGTCTAAGAAACTGAAGATAAAGCTAGAAAAGGAACTTAAAAAAGGAGATGGCCTAAATATAGGTGGGGGCCAGATAGGAAGAATAATAAGGGGCAAGACTATAGACACAATAGGACATCCTGGTCAAGTCGTTGAAATAGACTATACCCAAAATATTCCTAAGGGAACTGAGATATTTAAGACAAGTGACAAGGACCTTATAGACAGGGTGCAGAAGACCTATTCTGAGGACAAGGACTATGTCAAGATTCCTCTAACTGCAAAGTTGTATTTGAGTTTGGGTGAGTATCCTTGCCTAGAAATGTCAGATCCAGATAAAAATCATGTCAGAGTGTATGGGGAATCTAGGGTTGAAAAAGCCTTAAAGGTTTCAATTGACCAAGAAAAGGCCTACAAACAGCTAGCCAAGCTTGGAGATACGCCATACTGCTTGGACAAGGCGGATTTTGAGATAGGACAAGGCCTAAGCCTACCAATTAGCCAGCTAAACAATATCAGGAGGGCTGCTATTGAAGAACTATCTGCTATGAGGGTTAAAATAAAAGAGAGGAATTATTTATCTCTAGGAGAGCACAAGGATAGACTGTCTAGCCACCATGAAAATAAGAACTATGTAGAAGAGATAAATGTTTCTTGCAAAAATATAGAACAATTAAAAGTACTACTAGACCTAGAGGTTGATAGGGTATATTATAGAGATATAAGGACTATAAAAGAGGCTATAAAAATATCTAAAGAAGCAGGTAAAAAAATATACTACTATATGCCTAGGATTATCAGAACAAATGAAAAATATATATATTCATGTCTTGACCAGTTAGAAAGAGACTACCTAGACCAGCTAGATGGTTTTAGGCTGTCGAATTATGGTGAGATATACTATATTAGGAAGAACTTTGCTGACAAGGAAATACTTGTGTCATCTTGGCTTAATATTTTCAACGAGAGGTCTATACATTTTTACAGGGAAAACAATATGGGACTTATGTGCCTATCTCAGGAAATGTCTTTGAACCAAATCAGGAATCTGGCAACTAGCTGTCATGACCTAGAATACAGGGTCTATGGCTATACTGAAATGATGTTGAGTGAGTACTGTCCAATGGGAGTATTAACAAAGGCCTGCAAGAAAAACAAGAGGGATGCCCAATGTTCAAAGGCTGATTATTATCTTGAATCCAGTGATAATAGAAGGTATAGGCTATCCCAGGATGAAAACTGCAGGACTACAATATACTCAGACCAAAGAGTGAGCTTAATCCAAGATCTAGATAGGTTGGAAGATGCGGGCATATCAAAGTTTGAACTTGATTTTAGTTTTGAAGATTCTTTAGAGACGAAGAAAATAGCAAGGGCTTATATAGATAGGTTGAAGAATTCTAAAGAGGTTGACCTTGATATTAGAAATTATGATACAGGCCATCTCTACAAGGAAATAGACTAGAAGAAAAAGGTAAATATTAAAGGAGGTATTGTCATGATAATAGGATCAGCAGCTTTGACAAGAAAAATGGACGAAATGTGTATGGATACTTTTAAGATACCATCGATTGTTTTGATGGAAAATGCTGCATCAGCTGCCACTAAAAGAATAGAAGAGATATTGGATAGTCAAGGCCTGTGTGGTCAAAGGTTATTTACAATATTGAGTGGTGCTGGTAATAATGGTGGAGATGGTCTTGTTATAGCAAGGAAGCTAAGCATAATGGGTCATAGGGTAAGGGTCATTTTTATCGGTCAGGAAGAAAAGATGACAGAGTCTACTAGGACCAACATGGATATTATTAGGTCCATGGGGATTGAAATCCTATCCTTTGAACATGGAGACTACCATATGAATGATACAAAGATGACAGGAATCCTTAAACAAACTGACTATCTCATAGACTCTTTATTTGGTGTCGGTCTAAATAGGGACTTAGATTTTTCCTACATTGGCCTAATTGGAATGGTAAATAGGGCTAGAGAAATGTATTCTTTTAAAACAATAGCCATTGACACTCCATCTGGAATAGATCCTACAAGTGGTCAAATAATGGGAGATGCAATAGAGGCTGACTATACGATTACTTTTGAGTATTTTAAGGAGGGGTTCTTGAACTACTCTATAGAAGACTATCTTGGTCAAGTCTTTGTAGAGCCGATTGGAATACCTGATAAAGTATATAATTATATAGAAAGGCAAGATAGGACTAAGTTTGGAGCTAGTATAGACCAGTCCGCAGACAGACGAGACTTTATAAGTGGTAGATTTGTAGATATAGACTATATAAATGACATACTCAAAGATAGAAAGCCTTCATCTAACAAATCTGACCTTGGAAAAGTACTGATCTATGCTGGTTCTAAGGGCTATTATGGGGCTGCATATCTAGCTTCTAGGGCTGCAAGTAAAACAGGTTCGGGACTTGTTACCCTAGTTTCTGACGAGGATACTGTCGGGGTAAATGCTACTAGACTAGTTGAGGAGATGACATGTCTAGATGATGATAAGGAAAGACTGGAAAAGTTGCTAGCAAAGGCTGACGCAATTGCATTTGGACCGGGAAAGGCTGACAAAAAAATCAGTAAGGTTCAGTTGGAATCCTTGTTAGATGACTTAGAATCAGGGACTAATAAGCCTAGTCTTGTTATAGATGCAGGTGGTTTGGATGTATTCGATCCTAGTAGAATGGCAAAAGGAAAAGATGTAATCATGACACCACACAGTGGAGAGTTTGCGAGGATGATAGGTCTTAGCCCGAGTGAGGTAGACCAAAATAGGTTTCAACTAGCAAAGGGCTACGCAGCTAGAAATGGTATCGTCTTAGTTTTAAAGGGTAAGAATACGATTATTAGCGATGGAAACAGGACATACGTAAATACAACTGGTAATCCAGCTATGGCAAATGGTGGTATGGGAGACGTCCTTACAGGTATTATAACATCCCTTTGTGGTCAAGGTTATGAAGCTTTTGAAGCTGCTGTTTTGGGAGTTTACCTACATGGATTAATTGGAGATGGAATATTTAAAAATAAATATGTTATAAACGCAAGAGATTTAATAAAAATGATACCAAAAACAATCAAAATATTATATAATAGAAAAAAATAGTTTTTTTGTAAAGGAGGCTATCATGTTTGGGTTAAGTATAAAGGTTATTTGGATATTAATAGCAGTTGCCTTTGCTATAGGAGAGGCTGCAACTCTTAGTCTCGCCCTTATATGGTTTAGTGTGGGCTCATTGGCTGCACTAGCTGTATCATATTTTACACAATCACTGGCAATACAGTTGGCGGTATTTTTGATAGTATCTTTTGGTCTTCTATTTATAGCTACTAAAAAGCTGATTAAGATGGACAGGGATAAAAATAATACCCATTGGGCAAGTGTAGATACGAATACGGATGCCTTTATAGGCAAAAAAGGCTATGTTATTGGAAGAATAAGTCCTGAACAACCTGGTCTTGTCAAGGTCAAGGGTGAAGAATGGACAGCTGTTTCCAATGAAGAGGGGCAAATCCTTGAAGTGGGAGAAGAAATCCTTGTAAAGGGAATACAGGGTGTCAAACTCCTTGTAGAAAAAAGAAAATAATATTTTTGGAGGTAGTTTATGGTAAGATCAGTAATTACAACAGTATTAATCCTTTTGGTTTTGCTAGTAGTAGTCAGGTCAATTAGGATAGTAAAGCAGGCAAGGATGGGTATTATCATGAGACTTGGTAAATTCCATACAGAGGCCAAAACAGGTATTCACTTATTAGTTCCATTTATTGATACTATGTCTTATATGATTGACCTTAGGGAGATGGTAGTGGATTTTCCACCTCAGCCAGTTATAACTAAGGACAATGTAACTATGCAGATAGACACAGTTGTATACTACAAGATAACAGATCCAAAGTCATATGTGTTTGAGATAGCAAACCCTATATCCGCTATTGAGAACCTGACAGCGACTACTCTAAGAAATATAATAGGTGACCTTGATTTAGATGAAACTCTTACTTCGAGAGACCTTATAAATGCCAAGATGAGGACTATACTTGACGAGGCAACAGATATATGGGGTATTAAGGTCAATAGAGTTGAGCTTAAGAATATAATGCCACCAAGGGATATACAGGCTGCTATGGAAAAACAGATGCGTGCAGAAAGAGAAAGAAGAGAGGCTATACTTCAGGCAGAAGGAGAAAAGCAGTCTAAGATTCTTATTGCAGAGGGTGAAAAGCAGTCTGCAATCCTAAGAGCAGAAGCTAAAAAGGAATCAATGATAAGAGAAGCTGAAGGTGAAAGAGAATCTAAGATTCTTGAAGCACAGGGTGAAGCTGAGGCTATTAGAAATAAAAAACTTGCAGAAGCAGATGGTATTAGAAGTGTATTCACTGCTATGAAAGAAGCAAATGTGGATGATAATATACTTGCACTTAAGTCAATGGAAGCTATTGAAAAATTAGGTGAGAGTCCATCTTCTAAGTTAGTACTTCCATCAGATGCTGTAAATTTCCTAGGTACTTTTAAGGGCATAAAGGAAGTAATGTCTGACAAGGAGAGTAAATAGTTATATATATTATGGGTCCTCAACAATATGCTTGGGGACTTTTATATGTCTTAGAACTTTGTTTTTGAATTTAAGATGAAATTTTTTTTGAAATATAAATTAAGGAGATTATAAATTATGGGTTTAATAGACAGATTACAAAATCAAAAAAGAGAGCAAGTATTCAAGGAGCTCTTAGGGAAAAAATACTCTAGCCTAAATGATTTAAATTTTGCATATGATCCTATTGAAGAGATTCTTTTGATAAGAATTAAAAGACTCGTAATGGATGGTAAAATAAATGAGGCAGAGGATGTACTATTTGAATCAATAAAAAAGTCAAAGACAGCAAATTCAATCTATATAGCAGGTGAGTTTTATACTATGTTAAAAGAATTGAGTGAAGAACAGTTGAAGGAGAGAAACTTTAGTCCAGAGGAGATAGATGAAGGAATTGCAGATATTAAAGAGCTATTTTAGTTAGGGATAGAATTCAAATAAAAATAAAGGTAAATACCGTCTTGATTTTTACCAGAAAAAATTGTATAATAAATACTTATTGATGCAAAAAACATACAGCTAGGCCGTATGTCATGTATTAAAGAATTTGTGATGGAATTCTATTTTAATACATTTTATGGCTTTAGTCAAGAAGTTTTTTGAAAATAAAATTATAAAATAGGAGAGTTAATATGAAAATTGGATTTGATCACAACAAATATCTAGAGGAGCAGTCAAAATATATACTTGAAAGAGTTGATAACTTTGACAAGCTATATATAGAATTTGGAGGTAAGTTGATAGGAGACTTACACGCTAAAAGAGTTTTACCAGGATTTGATGAAAATGCAAAGATTAAGGTTCTTAGCCATATAAAGGACAAGGTTGAGATAATTATATGTGTTTATGCTGGTGATATAGAGAGAAACAAGGTAAGAGGAGACCTAGGTATAACTTATGATATGGAAGTTATGAGATTGATTGATGACTTGAGAGGTTATAATCTTGATGTCAATTCAGTTGTTATAACTAGGTACGAAAATCAGCCTGCTGCAACAATACTAATTAACAAGTTAGAACGTAGGGGCATAAAGGTATATAGACACGGACCAACAAAGGGGTATCCAGTCGACGTTGATACTATAGTAAGTGAAGAGGGATTTGGAGCCAATCCATATATTGAAACAACTAAGCCTATCGTAGTTGTGACTGCGCCGGGTCCTAATTCAGGAAAGCTTGGAACATGCCTAAGTCAGCTATACCATGAAAACAAAATGGGAAAAACTGCTGGCTATTCAAAGTATGAGACATTCCCAGTATGGAATCTACCTCTTAAGCACCCGGTAAACATTGCCTATGAAGCAGCAACAGTAGACCTAAAGGATGTCAATATGATAGATTCATTCCATTTAGAGGCCTATGGTGAGTCAACTGTAAACTATAATAGGGATATTGAATTATTCCCAGTTCTTAAGAAGATCATAGAAAAGATAACAGGTGAAGAATCTATGTTCCAGTCTCCAACTGATATGGGTGTTAACAGGGTTGGATTTGGTATAGTGGATGATGATGTTGTAAGGGAAGCTTCAATACAGGAAATAATTAGAAGATACTACAAGACAATGTGTGACTACAAAAAGGGTAACTTGGACAAGGAAGCTGTAGATAGGATGAAGATGATAATGGAAGGTCTAGGCCTAAAGGGCGAAGATAGGGAAGCTGTCAACGTTGCTAGAGCCTATGTTGAATCACATTGTCCGAACAATGATAATTCTGCTTGTCAGGGACTAGGTATGGTATTAGAAGATGGTAGAAAAGTAACAGGTAAGTTCTCAGATACAATGAATGGGGCTGCAGCTGCTATCTTGAATGCAGTTAAGATACTTGCAGATATAAATGACGATATCCACCTTATATCACCATTGGTACTTGAACCTATTATAAACCTAAAGAAAAATGTCCTAAATAGCAGAAATGTCTCACTAAATGCTGAAGAAGTTTTGATGGCTCTTAGCATCAGTGCTGTAACAAATCCAGTAGCAAAGTATGCTGTTGATAAACTTGACTTGTTAAAAGGGTGTCAAGCCCACTCTACAGTAATTCTTTCAAATAGTGATGAACAGGTATTTAGAAAGCTTGGTGTAGATGTTACCTGCGATCCTATATACCAGTCAACTAACCTTTACGAGGGATAAGAGACTAATAGTAAGACAAAAATAAATAAAATGTCGTTTAGTAGGTCTACTTATGAGATGAAAACCAAAAAGTATAGGTCATATTTTTGAAACTATAGTAAAAAATCTGAAAATAAGTACAAAAAGTGAAATATTTTTTTACATATACATGAAGACTTGTGTTATAATATTAGATATGGATACTACGCGACGAAAGGATGTTATTATAATGGAAAATTTAACAATGCAAGAGCTTCTTGATATGCAAGAACAAGAGCTAAGTAAGATTAATGTAGGTGAGGAAATCACTGGAAAGGTAGCTAGAATAACAAATGATGAACTAACTCTCAAACTAGAGGTTGGTTTTGATGGAGTTATACCTGCAGGTGAAGTGAACCTAGCCAAGGGACAGACTTTAGCCGATGTTTACAAGCTAGACGAAGAAGTGACAGGTGTGATCACAAACGTTAGCTACAAGGATGCTACAATAAAGATCTCTATATTAAAGTTAGAGCAGCAGAAGGACCTAAAGGAACTACAGGTAGCAATGGACGAACACAAGACTATAACTGTACACACAGTTAAGGCTTTAGATAGAGGATTATACGCAAGTTACAAGTCTCACAATATGTTTATGCCAATATCTCAGATAGATACTAAGTTTGTAAAGGATACAAATGAATACGTTGGTATGGACCTAGAATGTTACATCAAGGAAATAAATGCAAGAAAGAACAGAATAATTATTTCTCATAGAGAAGTTGCTCAGGAAATACTTGATGCTGAAAGACAGGAAAAGAGAGAAAAATTCAAGGCAGAAAGAGAAGCTGAAAGAGCTAGAATTAAGGCAGAAAGAGAAGCTGCTAAGATTGCTAGAGAAGAACTATTCAATTCACTTGAAGTTGGAGAAAAGAGAACTGGTAAGGTTACAAATATAATGTCATATGGTGCATTTATAGACTTAGGTGGCGTTGAAGGTCTTGCTCATATAAACAACCTTTCTTGGACAAGAGTTGCAGATGTAGAATCTGTAGTTAGTGTTGGAGATGAAGTAGATGTATATATCCAGGATATAAACCCAGAAAACAAGAGAATCGCACTTTCTCTTAAGAACCCTGATGAAGATCCATGGAAGAAGATTGCTGAAGAAGTTTCAGTAGGATCTCATGTAACAGCTAAGGTTCTTAGAATAATAGACAAGGGTGCTTTTGTTGAAGTTAAGCCTGGTGTAGAAGCTTACTTACCAATAGGTGAATTAAGTGAAGACAGAGTTAACAAGGTTGAAGATGTTGTAAATATAGGTGATGAAGTTAAGGCAGCTATAATAAAATTCAACCCAGATACAAAGAGAATGATGCTTTCTATAAAGGAACTTACTAGAGAACCAGAAGAAGACTTCAGCCAGTATATGTCAGTTGGTGATGATTCTATGGGCACTATAGGTGAACTTATAAAGGAAAAGAACTAATCATCAGAAATTAAATCTAATCTATGTATTTTGAACTATAGTCAATTATACATAGTTTGAACATACGTAAAGAGGGAGTCTGATGGCTCCCTCTTTTAATAAAAAATTGTTATTTATCGGGTCTTTTAAAGACCTAAGCTAATAGGAGATTGTAATGGAAATACAAGACAAGTTAAGTGAGGGTGAATATATAGACGGTCAGTTTATAGACAAGGATTATATTGACCGTAAGATGAAAGATTATAATAAAAATAGAAGATATAAATTATATGACGAATGGTCATACAACTTTGGAATTATTGTTGTATTCTTGCTGATATTTTTCCTTATACTGCTCCTGAATTCTTATACAACCTTTGTTGCTGATGACTTCAACAACCTATTTACAAAAAGTGGTGAGAGGATAAGCTCGATTAAGGATATATTCTTAATCCAAAAAAACAGGTACTACTCAATAAATGGTAGGGCTATTGCACATGGAATGGGGCAGTTTAT
Organism: Peptostreptococcus anaerobius 653-L; assembly: GCF_000178095.1. Lineage (NCBI taxonomy): Bacteria > Bacillati > Bacillota > Clostridia > Peptostreptococcales > Peptostreptococcaceae > Peptostreptococcus > Peptostreptococcus anaerobius. The sequence continues at coordinate 40,865 of NZ_ADJN01000012.1, forward strand.
GTTGATGTTTGACAAGTCCTTTATAAACTTTTTTAATAGTATATTTTTCTGTACTTTTGTTTATAGTATTTATAGGTTTGTCGTTATGCCAGATGATTATGGCTTGACAGGGGATAGCAAATATCTTGAAAGTGTGATAAACAGCAATAAATATGGAAGGCACATATTTAAAACAGGTGTTTTGATACTTGTGTTTTTACTTGTGTGGAACTATACGCCGGTATTTGGTCAGACATACTTATGGGTCATTGGTGCAGCCAACTATATGTGGACAAGTCTTATGATTTTAGCTGTTCTACATATATCCAGAAGAGTGGCTATAATAAATGATACAGGCCATTTATATATGTGGATTCCCCTTATAGTCATACTTTGCTTTTTGACAGGGTGGACCAATGAAAACACTGTGGTTGGATTGCTATTTGTCCTTGCCTATCAATTGATTAAGATGATGATAGACAATACAAAGGGTATAAGTATTATGGTTATGATGACAGTTTCTACTTTGATGGGATTTATTATTATGATAACTGCACCTGGAAATTTTGCGAGGATGAAATTATTTAATGAGCCGGAGAATTTTAGTGTTAAGTTGATATTGAGATTTACCAAGATGAGCCAAGCTTATTCAAAATATATAATGGTATTATTTATAATTTGCCTTATTTTCGTAATTGTTTCGAGGATTATGGATATGAGAAAGAATTTGGAAACAGAGGTATATTTTGTAGCTGGCCTATTGTCATTTTGGTCAATGCTTGCGGCACCGACATTCCCACCTAGGGCTATGGTTGGTACAGTATTCTTTTTTATAGCTGCTATAGTTATGTCCATAGCTACTATTGATAGGAGAGATAACAAACTGTCGGCTTTAATTGTGATGGGTATGATACTTTTTACTGGATATGGATTTGTAAAGACGGTTCCTGATGCTATACTAGCAAGTAGTGAGTATCTTTCAAAGTATAACGCTAGAGAACTTGTTATTCTTGATAACAAGTCTAGTGGTAATGTTCAAAATGTAGAGGTTCCAGCCCTTCCAGCAGAAAATAAATATATGGCTGGTTTTGGATTGGGGGATTGTGAGCAGGATCCTAAAAACTGGATTAATGTAACAATTGCTAGGTATTATGGAATAGGATCAGTAGTTTTAAGGAAATAATAGGAGTGAGTTATGGCTAAGAAAACAGTTAAAACTAATGCTATGAGGATATTAGATCTTGAAAAAATAAACCACAAAGAACTCTCATACCCTGTAGACAAGGGCCATGTAGATGGGGTTACAGCAGCGAAGGGGCTTGGCAAAGATCCAGCAACTGTATACAAGACCCTAGTCACAATAGGTCATAGTAAGCAACACTATGTCTTTGTTATACCTGTGGCTGAAAACTTAGATATGAAAAAGGCAGCGAGAACTTGTGGTGAAAAGAGCATAGAAATGATAAATGTAAAAGATATAAATAAGGTGACTGGATATATTAGGGGAGGTTGTTCTCCTATTGGTATGAAAAAGTCATACCCAACATATATAGACGAATCTGCAAAAGACATAGACACTATAACTGTCAGTGCAGGTAAAATTGGATTTCAGGTTGAACTTGAACCGAGCGACCTTCTTAGGGTTACTGGTTCAGAGTACGCTGACCTGTTGATGAAATAAGGAGTAGAGATATGAGAATAGTATCTTCAAAGAATATAGAAGATGCAGTCAGGGATATGTGCATAGATGTCTGTATAAATTTAGATGAAAATTTGATAAATACTATGCAAGAATATCGTGATAGGGAGTCTTCAGATGTTGCTAAAAACATATTAGGAATCTTGATAGACAACGCCAAAATAGCCAAGGAAACTCAGACTCCACTTTGTCAGGATACAGGTATGGCGGTATTTTTTGTTAAAATAGGCAACGAGGTCCTAGTAGAAGGAGATCTCATAGAAGATGCTATCAATAAAGGTGTTAGAAGGGGCTATACTGAGGGTTACCTGAGAAAGTCCGTAGTCAGTCCTATATCTAGGATAAATACAAAAGACAATACGCCAGCCATAGTCCACTATGAGTTTGTAAGGGGAGACAGGATAGAAATAGAGTACGCAGCCAAGGGGTTCGGTAGTGAAAATATGAGCCAGATGAAGATGTTAAAGCCATCTGACGGTATAGAGGGCATAAAGAAATTTATAATAGATGTTGTCAGAGAAGCTGGTCCAAATCCATGTCCACCTATGGTAGTAGGTGTAGGCATAGGTGGAACAGTCGACAAGTGTGCTACTATAGCTAAGAAGGCCTTGTTCAGAGAAGTCGGTGTCCACAACCCTGATCCTGAAATAGAGGCACTAGAGATTGAACTCCTAGAAAAGATAAACAAGTTGGGCATAGGTCCACAGGGTTTGGGAGGTATTACAACAGCCCTATTCCTGAATATAGAAACATTCCCAACTCATATTGCAGGTCTACCTGTTGTGGTAAATATAAACTGCCATTCATCTAGACACAAAAAAGTAATGATATAGGAGGCAGCTGTGATAAGACTAGAAACACCTTTAAAAGAGGAAGATATAAGAAAATTAAAAGCAGGAGACACTGTAAGTCTTTCGGGTATTGTATATACGGCAAGAGATGCAGCTCATAAAAGAATCTGTCAGGCCATTGACCAAGACCAGCCAACCCCATTTGATATAGAGGGACAGGCTATCTACTATGTTGGTCCATCACCAACCAAGCCAGGGGAGATAATAGGATCTGCAGGACCTACAACTAGCTATAGGATGGATGACCTTACCTTGCCACTTTTGGAAAAGGGTCTAAGGATTATGATAGGTAAGGGTAAAAGAAACCAAGTTGTCATAGACGGCATGAAGAAGTATGGTGCTGTATACCTAGTTGCCATAGGTGGAGCGGGTGCCTACCTATCAAATAGAATCAAGTCATCAGAGGTGATTGCCTATGATGATTTAGGGGCAGAAGCTGTTAGAAAAATTCGTGTTGAAGATATGATGCTTACCGTATGTATAGATTCAAAAGGAAACAACCTGTATGATAATATAAAAGCGATTGACTAGGGAGGATATATGAATTATTCAGAAGAAGCTCTAAGAGTTCATGAGGAGAAAAAGGGTAAAATAGAAGTAATAAGCAAGGTGAAGGTTGAAAATAAGGATGACCTATCAGTGGCCTATACTCCAGGAGTAGCCCAGCCTTGCATAAAGATAAGTGAAAATAAGGAAGATGTATATAAGTATACATCAAAGTCCAATATGGTAGCTGTTGTTAGTGACGGTTCTGCTGTATTAGGTCTTGGTAACATAGGTCCAGAGGCTGCTATACCAGTTATGGAAGGCAAGGCTATACTATTTAAGGAATTTGCTGGGGTTGATGCATTTCCTATATGTTTGGCTTGTCAGGATGTTGATGAAATTGTAAAGTCAGTCAAGATGATAGAGCCGGTATTTGGTGGAATAAACCTAGAGGATATAGCAGCGCCTAGGTGTTTTGAAGTAGAAGAGAGACTAAAAAAAGAGCTTGATATACCTGTATTCCATGATGACCAGCACGGTACTGCTATAATAGTCACAGCTGGAGTTATAAATGCAGCAAAACTTATGAAAGACAAGGATATAGAAGACCTTGAAGTTGTTATCAATGGGGCTGGTTCTGCCGGTATAGCAATAGCTAAGATGCTTCTAAACTTAAATGTTAAAAACATAGTTTTATGTGACAGGTATGGTATCCTAGAAGAATCATCACCTGACATAAATTGGGCTCAAAAGGAGATGTTGAAATATACAAATAAGAACAAGGAAAGAGGTAGCCTAAAGGACGCTGTTGTTGGCAAGGACGTATTTATAGGTGTTTCTAGACCCAAGATGCTTACTAGTGACATGATAAAGACCATGAATGACCAGCCAGTTGTATTTGCCATGGCAAATCCGGTTCCAGAGATACTTCCTGAAGAGGCCAAGGAGTCAGGAGTATTTATAATGGGTACAGGCAGGAGTGACTATCCTAACCAGGTCAATAACGTACTAGCATTCCCAGGAATATTTAAGGGAGCTCTTAGGTGTAGGGCTAGGCAGATAAACGAAGAGATGAAGGTAGCAGCAGCCATGGCTTTAGCCAACTTCATTGACGAAGATAAGTTATCTGTAGACTACATTTTACCATTGGCATTTGAAAAAGGAATAGCTGAGGCTGTAGCCAAGGCAGTAGAAGAAGCGGCTAGAAAAACTGGTCTTGCAAGAATTTAGAGGTGCAAATTGATTAATTTTGGAAATTACAACAACTTAAAGGTGATGAGAGAAAAAGAATATGGTTTCTTTTTAGATGGTCAGACTGGAAATACTAGTGATGACATACTATTGCCTAGCAAAAATATAGTACAAAAAGAAAAGATAAAAATAGGCGATGAAGTCAATGTATTTGTATACAGAGATTCGCAAAAACGTCTAGTAGCAACACAGAAGACACCAAAGGCTTGTGCAGGTGACATAGCAGTACTTAAGGTGTGCGACAACACAGAGATAGGTTCATTTGTAGATATAGGACTTGAAAGAGATGTACTAGTTCCATTTAGGGAAAGAACATACAAGATATTTGTCGATGAATCATATCCATTCTATGTTTACGTTGACAAGACTGGTAGACTTGCTGCAAGTCTTGATATTGAAGACCGTCTGTCTGTTGATTCTAGCCTACAACTTGGCGACAAGTGTAATGGATATGTCATAGGTTTTCAATCAAATAAAACTGCAGTAGTGTGTATAGATCCTGACAAGTTAGGGATAATTCTAAAGGATGAGTATTACTCAAGTCTCAAAGAAGGTGACTACCTAAAGGACCTTAGGGTTATTAGAGAGTATGAGGATGGACGTTTGGGGCTTTCTACAAGGGGCGATAGAGTAGAAGAGATGTCTAGTCTTGAAAGATCAATCCTGAGTTACCTTGAAGGGAATGACGGCTATATGTCCTTTAATGACAAGTCTGATCCAGAAGATTTGAGGATAGTATTTTCTACAAGTAAGAAAAATTTCAAGAGAACACTAGGAACTATGATGAAAAAAGGTTTGATAAGACAGGATAGTGAAGGAACTTATTTAATAAAATAAGTCATATGAGCTATTAGAGCCGATTGGAGGAGTTAGTGTTATAAAAGTATTATTTAATTTTTGACAAAATATAATACAGATAATTCTGAAAATTTAAAAGGGCAAAAAAAGAAAGGGTGAATAATCAACCCCTCTTTTTTTGTGAGAAATACTTAAAAAGGAACATAATTTTTTAAGTACCTTTATTATACAATATTAATGAGCAAATGTCTAATAAAATTTATACTTTTTGGATATAAAAGGACAATATTTTCATAGTGACTAGTATTTGTGGATTTTATACTTGATAAATTATTAAAAAGACGCTTATAATCATCATGCATCTTAATTTTAATTATGTTTTGTGGTATAATAAAGTGGTTATTAACAAATGAAAGTAAGGGGGTTACTATGTCAGTAATTGATTCGTTCTTGAATAGACAAGATGAAATTGAAATAAAGAAATTAAATAAAATAGTAGATCAAATAGAAGCACTAGAATCGGAAATACAGACTCTTAGTGATTTAGACTTATCAAATAAGACTAAAGAGTTTAGAGATAGATTAGATAAGGGTGAGACCTTGGATGACTTGTTAGTAGAGGCTTTTGCTGTTGCAAGAGAGGCTACTAAAAGAGTACTTGGTATGAGACAGTATAGGGTACAGCTAATAGGTGGTATAGTACTTCATCAGGGCAAGATAGCAGAGATGAAGACAGGTGAAGGTAAAACCCTAGTTGCGGTTGCACCTTGCTACTTAAATGCCCTTAGTTCAAAGGGTGTCCATGTAATAACAGTAAATGACTACCTTGCAGACCGTGATGCAGATACTGTAAGACCTGTATTTGAGTTTTTGGGAATGACAGTAGGAACAATAATAGCAGGTCAGACTCCTAATATTAGGCAGGAAAAGTACAGATGTGACGTGTCTTACGGAACAAATTCAGAGTTTGGATTTGACTACCTAAGAGACAATATGGTTAAGGATCTTAGACAGAAGGTACAAAGAGAGCTTAACTACTGTATTATAGATGAGGTTGACTCAATTTTAATAGATGAGGCAAGGACTCCACTTATTATTTCAGGTGAGGGAGAGGCAATCAACGAACTATACTATAGGGCAGATGACTTTGTGAGGACCCTAGTAGAAGAAGATTATGACCTAGATGAAAAAGAGCACACAGTATCATTTACTGAGTCAGGTTTTAAGAAGGCTGAAAAATTCTTTGGTATAAGAACAATCACAAATGTAAATAATATGTTCATCTACCACCATATCAATCAGGCCCTAGCTGCCCACAAGCTTATGCATATAGATGATGACTATGTTGTCAAGGACGATGAAGTATTTATAGTAGATGAGTTTACAGGTAGAATAATGGATGGTAGAAGGTTCTCTGATGGGCTACACCAGGCCCTAGAAGCTAAGGAAAAGGTGACTATTCAGTCTGATAACAAGACTATGGCAACAGTTACCTACCAGAATTTCTTTAGGATGTATGATAAGATGTCTGGAATGACTGGTACAGCCAAGACAGAAGAAGATGAATTTGAGCAGACATACCATATGAATGTTGTGCAGATCCCTACAAATAGGCCTGTAATAAGAGGGGACTTAAACGATAGGGTATACACAACTGAAAAAGAAAAATTTACAGCAGTTGTAGAAGAAATAGCTAAGATACATGAAAAGGGTCAGCCAATACTAGTGGGTACAGCTACAGTTGAAAAGTCTGAAATCCTATCTAGGATGTTAAAAGAAAGAGGGCTTGACCACGAGATTTTAAATGCCAAGGAAAATAAGAAAGAGGCAGAAATAGTCGCTAAGGCTGGGACACTTAACTCTATCACTATAGCTACAAACATGGCAGGTAGGGGTACAGATATCAAGCTTGGTAACGGCGACAAGGAAATGGAAGAAAAGGTCAGACAACTTGGAGGCCTATATGTATTAGGAACAGAAAGACATGAGTCTAGGCGTATAGATAACCAGTTAAGAGGTAGATCAGGACGTCAAGGTGACCCTGGTACATCTAGATTTTTTGTAAGCTTAGAAGACGAGATAATAAAATTATATGGTGGAGCTGCAATCAAGAAGCTAGGTAAGAAGTTGAAGCCAGACCCACATGGAGCAATATCAAGCAAGGCCTTGACTCGTGCTATAGAAAATGCCCAAAAGGGTATAGAGGGTAAGAACTTTGAGCAGAGAAAAGACGTCTTGAAGTATGATAATGTTATAGACAAGCAGAGAAAAGTAGTATATGGTGAAAGAGACAACGTACTAAAGGGAGTAGATCTTAAGGAGACAATTCTACAGATGGCTAGGATAGTCATAGATGAGAATGTTGCAAAATATATAGATACAAAACCAAGAAACTACTTTAAGTTCTATAGGACTATGTACAATCAATTTATGCCAGAAGGAACCCTATTGATACCAGATGCAAATGCCCTTACAAGCAAGGAATTTGCTGATACTGTTTATTCTATAGCTGAGAGAGTTCTTGATATGAAGGCTATGTTGATAGGTGAGCAGGAGGTTGCAAGACAAAGAGAAGAAGTCTTGCTTGAAGTAGTGGATAACTATTGGGTAGACCATATAGACCTTATGGACCAGATGAGACAGTCTGTTGGATTGGTTTCAGTAGCCCAAAAGGACCCTGTAAAGGAATATACTATGGAAGCCTACCATATGTTTAATGAATTGAACAGAAAGATAAGGCTTGAAACATTGAAGTTTGTGTTTTCTTTTGATAACGAGGAAGACTAGGATTAAGATAGGGTGGTGCATATGAGTATTAAAATAAAAAAAACAAATATGGCCAATAATGACGAAGAATCATGGATTAGAAAGATAGTTTATAATTATTATGAAAAACTCAAGTCATATTATGAATATAAGGCGGATTTAGATATAAAATATGAGTATATGAGGGTTCAGTCAATAGATTATATGAGGGGACTTCTAGTAATATTATCTATGTTTATGATTAATCAAGGCTTAGAAAATCAGATTAGCTATGCTTTTCAAAATTCTAAGTGGAATGGCATGACTTTAAACGATATATTGGTTCCAATGTTTTTGTTGGTAATCGGTAGCTCGATACCATTTTATGTGAAGAAACATTATGAGGAAAATGAAGACATTAGGCATATTGTAAAGATGTCCTTTATCAAGTCTATAATAGTTTTTTTGATAGGCTTGATTTTCTCTTGTATATACTATCCTGCAAATGACTATGTAAGACTTACTGGTCCCATACAAATGATGGTCTTTGTATATATTATGAGTTTGTTACTTTATATAGGTTTCCTAAAAATGAGGATAAAAAATAATGCATTGACCTATATATTTATTTCTATGGGAATTATAGTGTCCATAATATTCACTGCAATTGGACTTGCTCACTCTTTAAAAACAGGAGAGAGTAGTATATTTGTGGTGATGGATAAGGCTCTATTATCAACTTTTAAAAGTGTTTCAATGGCAGACCCAGAAGGAATACTTGTCTGTATATCAGGTGTATCTTTAGGCTTGATAGGTTTGGGACTGGCTTGCATATTGAATAAAAAGCCCGTAGAAAACAAGAGGTACATAAGATATAAGAGGACCAGTTGGGTCAAAGAATCAGGATATAGTAGAAAAAATGTCCTACATGATATAAAGTCATGGATAAATCCTAGGTCTATAAAGGCCATTCTTAGTAATTACTATAGGATAAATTTAGAGGCAAGAAAACTTGTAGATATGTTATTTATAGCCATCTTATTTTATATAGTGTCAAAAGTTATGGGCATATGGTTACCTTTGAATAGAAATATTCTTAGCCTAACATTTGTACTCAGGGTATCGTCATATTTTTATTTTATGATGTTTGTTCTATATATAATATGTGACATACTAGCTATAAACTTTGGTACTCTTCTTGTAAAGAGGTTGGGACTTAATTCTCTGGCTGTAATAGTTATAACTACTGTAATATATAAGCTGGTTAACCTTATTACGATAAAATCTATATACACTAGTACTTGGCTGCACTTTAACAACTGGTTTACAGTAGATTTTATCCTTCCTATATTCGGTAGTGATTATGCATCAGGTGTATATGCAGCTATAATTACCGTGATTTGGATATTATTGGGTAACCTATTGCATAGGTTTGATATTAAGCTAGGTTTATAATTTGGAGGAGATATGTTAGAAAATATAGATAGAAAAAGGGCGAAAATCTGGATAAAGATGTCTATTATTATTTTAGCTACCCTTGTTCTAATTTTGAGTTTGTTTCGACTATTCCTCTATAATAGTAACCAGAGGAAGTTGATATCAGAATTTAAGAACACTAAAATAAGAGAAAAGTTAATAATAAATAACAAAAAGGCAAAGATGGATAAGCCCTATAAGATTAGGGATGGTATTGTATACGTACCTGTCCTAGAGTTATGTAAAAACTTTAATTCTAAGACTAGTTACAAGCTTGAGTCCAAGGGTGGCATTGAGTTTAGCTATAACAACGATGTATACAAACTTGCCAGAGGGTCTAATGAGGTAAGATTTAAAGAGAACAAGGATATCCTAAAAATGGACGGTATTGTCCAATACATGGAAGATACAATATATGTTCCACTAGATTTTATATACAAGGTATTGGATGTAAATGTTGTTCAGGCTAGTGATGGAACTGTATATATGGACAATTATCCTAAAAAGTTTAACTATGAGTGGGTTAAGGAGAATAGGTATATTGCACACGCAATGGGCGGCATAGGTGGAAATACCTACACCAACTCTAAAGAAGCTATGGAGAATTCTTATAAGAGAGGCATAAGGGTGATGGAGGCAGACTTTTCTCTTTCTTCTGACGATAAGCTTATCCTGTGTCATTCATTTGATACTAGCTCTTTATCATCACTGGGCTTACCACTTTCTTGGAATAAGGAAAAACCTAGTGAAAGGGAGTTTTTGAGCAAAAAGATATTGGGAACTTACCATACTATGAATTTTGAGGATGTAGCTAAGTATATGAAAGCCCATAAAGATATGTACTTGGTAGTTGACCTAAAGACTAATGATATAAAGTCTGTGGAAAAATCATATAGGGAACTTGTTAGAGTTGCAAAGAAAGTAGACCCAGATATAATGAAGAGAGTCATACCTCAGATCTACTATGAAGAAATGTATAGACCTTTGATGAATATATATAATTTTAAGTCTATGATATTTACTACATATAGGTTGGAGGAATTGAAGGCTCAGAAAATAGTTGACTTCTCTTATGAACATGGTATAAAAATTGTCGCTGTAAATAAATTTAAATTCTCTAATGTATTAACTAACAAGTTACTTGATAGGGGTATAAGTCTTTATATGTTTACATACAATGACGAAAAAATTGTAAATACACTTAGAAATAACTATGTTAGTGGCTTCTATACAGATTTTTTACCAAAGGACGGAATCAAGAGGGATGATGAAGGTAGAGTCATAATAGAGAAGAAAAATACAGAACAAGAGGGGCAAAACCCTAACCAGGACAGTCAATCACCAGATACAAATGGCCAGACTAATGATCCTAATGCAGCTAATTCTAGCCAAGTAGGACAAGGAACAGGAAAAACAAGTGAAGAAATAGAAACAAATAATAGAACATCAAATGATGAAAATTTAGGAAGTGTAAATTAATTCACTTTAAAGTTAAAATAAAAATAATAGTGGAGAATGGTTAAACCAATCTCCACTATTATTTTGGGAAAATCTTAAGAAAAATTAATAGAAAAATTAGATCTAAAAGGTTACAGAATGTAACTATATGTGTTATAATATGCCTTAGGGTAATAAGGTATGATTATAAGTAGGAGGACATGATGAGAAAAAAGATTAAGAGAAAAGTCTTAGCAACGATTTCTGCACTTGCTCTAGCATTTAGTATGATTCCAACATCACTGGCTGATGAAGTGGATACAGATGCATCTAGGTCAGAGTTTGTTAATCAATTAGATTCAGTAAATATGGAAGAAAAAACTTCTGATACACAGGGTGTAGAAATAAAGTTAGAGATGGTAAATGTTGACAGTGAAGGAAGGCTAGAGAAGATAGGTTCGACAGGTTTGGAAACGGAATCTAAGCTTGATTCAGATAACCAAAAGCAGTCTGGAAGTATGACTAGCCTATCAGGTAGCAACAGGTATCAAACTGCTGTGAAAATCAGTCAGAATGGTTGGCCTAGGGGTGCTCAAAATGTGGTTTTAGTTAATAGCTCAAGTACAATATCAGGTACTATGGCGACACCGCTTGCAACAACTTACAATGCACCAATATTACTTTCAAGTAATCAGACGCTTAACCCGAATACCTTGACTGAGATAAAAAGGCTTAGACCTAGAAAAATATATATAATAGGTGATACTAGAGCCTTGTCATCAAATATAGAAAGATCTATTAAGAGTATGGGTATATCTACAGTAAGGTTATCAGGCGCTACTGTTGGTCAGACATCAGCAAAAATTGCCAATGAAATATCAAGACACCATGATGTTGATACATCATATGTTGTAAGTATTCAAAACGGATCTGCAGATGCACTTTCTATAGCTGCACAGGCTGGTAGGACTAAAAATCCGGTATTGGTGTCAAATGCTAGTGTCTTAAATTCTGATGCTATGAATTTTATAAGAAATAACACACCAAATGTATACTATATCGGTGGTACTGGATCAATAAATACTTCATTACTATCTAGAATATCTTCTAGTGTAGCTAATGGTTCTGAAGCCAATAGAATCTCAGGTGTAGATAGACATGATACTAATGCTAAAATAATAAGCAAGTTTTTTGGTAAGGGACCATTTTCTAATATGCTAATAGCCAAATCTGATGATATCGGAATGATAGATACAGTTGCAGCTGGTCCATTGGCAGCTATGAAGAATGCTCCAATATTGATAACAAAGAAAGATAGAATACAGAGGACAACTAATACATATATATCAGGAATAAGGGCATCTAACCTTATTCAGGTAGGTGGAGGTTTCTCATATAGTGTTACTAGCGGCCTACAAAGAGCCTTATTTGGAATAAGCTCTAATCCAAGCCCGGCACCAAGACCTTCTCAGCCATCACCAGGACCTCAGGTAACTCCAAGTAGAGGTATAAAGGGCAAGACTATAATAATTGACCCAGGCCATGGAGGAAGAGATACAGGTGCTGTAGGATTAAATGGATACAAGGAAAAAGACTGGACACTTGTTACAGCCCATGCTTGTGCCGATTATCTTAGAAGGGCTGGAGCAAAAGTAATTATGACAAGGACTGATGACACATATCCAACTCTTCCTGAGAGAGCTGACTTGAGTAATAATGAGGGCGCAGTATTATTCTGTAGCATACACTACAACAAGGGCGGAAATTTAGTCAATGCTGATACAGGCGAACTAAGTGGTAATGGAGTTGAAGTCTATAAGGGTAAAGGTCAATTCGCAAATAGTGTAGCCAATAAGATATTGAATAATATACTAAATAACTTCAATCTTAGAAACAGAGGTGTGAAAGACGGTACTCACCTTTATGTTATATCAAACACAAATGCTCCTGCTATTCTTGTAGAGGGTGGATTTATGTCAAGTTCAAGGGATGTAAACCAGTTGAAATATAAGGATGCACAGAAGAAGATGGGTATACAGATTGCCAAAGGTATAGTGGCAGCTTTTAATTAAAAATATTAATATTATATAAAAC
>NZ_ADJN01000011.1:0-3112 GCF_000178095.1 Peptostreptococcus anaerobius 653-L
CAAAACTGAATATTTAGTGAGCCTTTCGGCTAGACCTAATCCTTACTCAAACATCTTTCTTGGTCAAGTCCTCGATCTATTAGTATCAGTAAGCTACATACATTGCTGCACTTACACCTCTGACCTATCAACCAGGTAGTCTTCCTGGGATCTTAACCTTGCGGTGGGAAATCTTATCTTGAAGTTGGCTTCGCGCTTAGATGCTTTCAGCGCTTATCCTTTCCATACATAGCTACCCAGCCATGCCCTTGGCAGAACAACTGGTACACCAGAGGTATGTCCATCCCGGTCCTCTCGTACTAAGGACAGATCTCCTCAAATTTCCTACGCCTGCGACGGATAGGGACCGAACTGTCTCACGACGTTCTGAACCCAGCTCGCGTACCACTTTAATGGGCGAACAGCCCAACCCTTGGGACCAACTACAGCCCCAGGATGTGATGAGCCGACATCGAGGTGCCAAACCTCCCCGTCGATGTGGACTCTTGGGGGAGATAAGCCTGTTATCCCCAGGGTAGCTTTTATCCGTTGAGCGATGGCCCTTCCACGCAGAACCACCGGATCACTAAGTCCGTATTTCTACCTTGCTCGACCTGTATGTCTTGCAATCAAGCTCCCTTTTGCCTTTACACTCTTCGTACGATTTCCGACCGTACTGAGGGAACCTTTGAGCGCCTCCGTTACCTTTTGGGAGGCGACCGCCCCAGTCAAACTGCCCACCAGACAGTGTCCCAAGACCAGATTCATGGCCTATGGTTAGAGTCCCAATACTACAAGGGTGGTATCCCAAGGATGACTCCATCTAAACTGACGCCCAGATTTCTCAGTCTCCCACCTATCCTGTACATGTAGTACCGAGACCCAATGTCAAGCTACAGTAAAGCTCCATGGGGTCTTTCCGTCCTGTCGCAGGTACCCGGCATCTTCACCGGGACTACAATTTCACCGAGTCTGTTGTTGAGACAGTGCCCAAATCGTTACGCCTTTCGTGCGGGTCGGAACTTACCCGACAAGGAATTTCGCTACCTTAGGACCGTTATAGTTACGGCCGCCGTTTACTGGGGCTTAAGATCACTGCTTCGATTGCTCTAACAGATCCCCTTAACCTTCCAGCACCGGGCAGGCGTCAGCTCCTATACATCGTCTTGCGACTTAGCAGAAACCTATGTTTTTGGTAAACAGTCGCTTGGGCCAATTCTCTGCGGCCCCATTTCTGGGGCACCCCTTATCCCTAAGTTACGGGGTCATTTTGCCGAGTTCCTTAACAACAGTTCTCTCGCTGGCCTTAGGATACTCTCCTCACCCACCTGTGTCGGTTTGCGGTACGGGTACCTTTAATCTCGATAGAGACTTTTCTCGACAGTGTGAAATCAGCTGCTTCGCTACTTAGTTTCGCTCCCCATCGTATCCCAGCATTAATCAAACGGATTTGCCTATTCGATCTGCCTCAATACTTAGACACACATAACCAACAGTGTGCTCAGCTTATCCTACTGTGTCATCCCATCTCTCAAACGATTATCGGTAGTACAGGAATTTCAACCTGTTGTCCATCGCCTACGCCTTTCGGCCTGAGCTTAGGTCCCGACTAACCCAGGGAGGACGAACCTTCCCCTGGAAACCTTGGGTTTACGGCCTGAAGGATTCTCACCTTCATCTCGCTACTCATGCCAACATTCTCTCTCCCATACTGTCCACAGCTCCTTACGGTACTGCTTCATCCTGCATGGGAAGCTCCTCTACCCATCTTTCGATGCCGTAGCTTCGGTAGTATGTTTTAGCCCCGGAAATCTTCGGCGCAGGATCACTCGACCAGTGAGCTATTACGCACTCTTTAAATGAATGGCTGCTTCTAAGCCAACATCCTGGTTGTCTATGCAATCCCACATCCTTTACCACTTAACATACATTTAGGGACCTTAGCTGACGGTCTGGGCTCTTTCCCTTTCGACTATGAACCTTATCACCCATAGTCTGACTCCTGAATAAAAGATTATGGCATTCGGAGTTTGATAGTCTTCGGTAAGTGCAATACCCCCTAGGACATTCAGTGCTCTACCTCCACATCTCTACATTCAAGGCTAGCCCTAAAGCTATTTCGAGGAGAACCAGCTATCTCCGAGCTCGATTGGAATTTCACCGCTACCCACAAGTCATCCCCGCACTTTTCAACGTACGTGGGTTCGGACCTCCACGAAATTTTACTTTCGCTTCATCCTGCTCATGGGTAGGTCGCCCGGTTTCGGGTCTACGTCATGTGACTATGTCGCCCAGTTAAGACTCGCTTTCGCTACGGCTCCACACCTTAAGTGCTTAACCTTGCCACATAACGTAACTCGTTGGCCCGTTCTACAAAAAGTACGCGGTCACGCCAGTAATGCGCTCCCACAGATTGTAAGTGCAGGGTTTCAGGTTCTATTTCACTCCCCTCCCGGGGTTCTTTTCACCTTTCCCTCACGGTACTATACGCTATCGGTCACTAGGTAGTATTTAGCCTTGGGGGGTGGTCCCCCCTGCTTCCCACAAGGTTTCACGTGTCTCGTGGTACTCTGGATCATATCAAGAGTCTTCTTGGCTTTGTGTACGGGACTATTACCCTCTGTGGTAGAACTTTCCAGAACTCTTCCACTCGCAATAACTACTCCTTAAGATATGTCCGCAACCCCAAATTAGTAAACTAACTTGGTTTGGGCTCTTCCGCGTTCGCTCGCCGCTACTAGCGGAATCGAATTTCTTTCTCTTCCTTCAGGTACTTAGATGTTTCAGTTCCCTGAGTTCCCCTCCTTAGGCTATGTATTCACCTAAGGATACTTGGACATTACTCCAAGTGAGTTTCCTCATTCAGAAATCTCCGGATCAAAGTGTATGTGCCACTCCCCGAAGCTTATCGCAGCTTATCACGTCTTTCATCGGCTCCTAGTGCCAAGGCATCCGCCCTGCACCCTTAATAACTTGACCAGTTATTAATGAGATTTTTCTAATTTTGGTCTTTCGACCAGTGTTAAAAGAATAATTGGTGTTTTTTAATGAGTTTTCTCTCATATATTTTATCAAGTTCAACTTGATAGATGTCTTTTGTAATCACTAAATTATTCAGTTTTCAAGGTACAAA
>NZ_ADJN01000010.1:0-1107 GCF_000178095.1 Peptostreptococcus anaerobius 653-L
GGGGATTGATAGTAGAAAGGATCATTAAAAATCCTCTAATATTTACCAATGAGGAGATAGAAAAACTGTTAAATATCTCTACTCACACAGAAGAATACAGACAAGCCTATGAAGAAATGATAAATGGGAAAGATATGGAAGATGAAACAGACATAGAGTAGATAAAATAAAAGACCTTAGTTTTTTCAGAAGCTCCCTGCAAGGGCAAAAAGCTTCGCAGAACGCAAAGCACCCTTTAGGGTGTATAATTGCGCCCTTAGAAAAACTAAGGGATTTTAGCAAGTCTTTAAAAATCCAAAACTTAATAAAAACATACGGATAAAGTAGATAGGAAAAGATACAAAAAATAACCTGTCTGCTTTTTCCTTTACCTGAAAACAAACAAAAAATGAAAGGAGCTTAAAAGTGGCAGAAACATTTCACTTTAATATTTCTATGATAAGCAGAGGAAAAAGTAAATCGGCAGTTGCAAGTGCAGCATATATCTCTTGTGAGAAAATCAAAAATGAATGGGACGGAGAAGTTCACGATTACCATAATAAAAAGGGACTTTTACATTCAGAAATCTTCTTGCCGGAGAATGTTCCCATAGCATTAAAAGATAGAACTACATTATGGAACAGCGTTGAACTAAATGAGAAAGCAAGCAATGCACAGCTTGCAAGAAATTTTATCATTGCTCTACCAAAAGAATTATCCTTTGAAGAAAACAAGAAACTCATTACCGACTTCATACAAGAACATTTTGTATCAAAAGGAATGATAGCAGACCTTGCAATCCATGATGAAAGTGATGAAGAAAATAATAATATCCATGCCCATATTATGACTACTCTTAGACCAATCAATGAAAAAGGAGAGTGGCAGGCAAAAAGCAAAAAAGAATATGTTCTTGATGAAAACGGAGAAAAGATAAAATTAAAAAGCGGTAACTACAAAACAAGAAAAGTAGAGCTGACAGACTGGAACAATAAAGGAAACGCAGAGAAATGGAGAGAGAATTTTGCAAGTCTTTGTAATCAGTATTTAGAAAAAAATCATCAGGAAAAGAGAGTGGATCATCGTTCCTACAAAAGACAAGGGATAGAAGAAATTCCAACCATTCAT
>NZ_ADJN01000009.1:0-1437 GCF_000178095.1 Peptostreptococcus anaerobius 653-L
AAGCAAAAAATGGACTCACCCTATTAGAAATTGGGGTTCTATATTCACAGAGCTATCAATCATGTTCGAAGAACGCATAAGTTACTAGATTTAAAACTGACTTTATAGAAGTTTTTATTGACATGCAAAAAATTAAGTTATATTATAAATTAAAGGAAGGTTGGATTTTCACCAGCCTTCCCAATAATCAAATATTTATTTTTTAACTGCCTAATCGGCAGATTAGCCATAGAAGGCTAATTTACAGAAAATTTTCTCTTAAAGGTATCATCATATATCAAGCTCAACAATAACAATATAAATATGAAATTTGCTACAATTGTTAATAATGGTATGTTAAATTTTAAATATACTGCAACTACAGCAATATTATAGATAGCCTATAAAATTTTTTCATAAACAGAATTGATTTTTTTATTAGTAAAGAATACATTTATTATCTTATATACAGTCAAAGTATAGATAACTTCTAATAACATAAAAATGCAATCATAACTTGTAAGCATTATTACCCCCTCCGATATGCCATATATTTTTGCATTGTTTCGTCTACATACTTTCTGCCGATATTTATTATAAGTCCATTTTTTAACTCTATTTTGCTAGCAGATATCTTAAGAATGAACTTAAGATTTACAATATATGATTTATGAGGGTTAGCAAAATTTCTGGTAATAAATTTTTCTTTTTCATCTCTAATTTTTCCATTAAATACATCGTATATTTCTCCATTTTTAATTATTTTTATGTGACGTCCCTCTGATTCAAGATACATTATTTCGTCATAAGATATTGAACATATCGTCTTATTTTTCTTATATGTATAGACTTCGTCTTTCTTTCCTATTATTTTTATAAACTTTTTTATGATAGAGTTCAATTTATCAATATCTATAGGCTTTTCTAAGAAATCAAAAGGATTTGTTTTAAATAACTGTCTATCATAAGAGTCCTTAGAGGAAAAATATACTATTTCCGTTTTGTAATTTTCTAGGGCATCCCTTATATATTCACCTACACTTATACCATTCATTTTTACAAGCTCTATTTCTAAAAATAAAAGATCGATTTCCTCTTTTTTTATAAATTCAATAAGATCTTCACCCGTATAGAACTTTTTAATTTCTATTTCTATATCATTTATAAACTCATACTTCAATATATATTTTTCTAGCTCTAAGCAAAATCTTTTTTCATCATCACAAATTGCTATTCTTATCATTTTTTGTTTGTCATCCTCCAATATAACTTTGTATAAGACTAACCTTATTATATACTTTTTAAATACCAATTACAAACATATGAAAATTATATTAGAATAAATAAGAAAATATTTTAAATCTCATGTATAATTTGAGTTATTAAAAATGGAATTATACTATGTTTTTAAGTTAAATTATAATATATTTGTTCGTAAATTGCAATATCAATTTGTAT
>NZ_ADJN01000008.1:0-47231 GCF_000178095.1 Peptostreptococcus anaerobius 653-L
ACATGAAGGGTCCTGTCTTTTTCATATATATTCTTAATGATTATTCATGTTCTTTTGCATATTTCTGCTCTGCTATCCTAAGAGCACCGAGAGCTCCTGCAAACCTACCATATTCGCAAGTCCCAACAGGCAGTCTCAACTTCTTAGATAATAAATCTGCAAAGTACTGGTTGTGACTTATTCCACCTGTTAGTATTACATAGTCCGTATTGGCAAATTTTGAAAACAACTGACCGACCTTGCCTGCTACTGAGTCTACAACCCCACAGGCTATGTCTTCTCTAGGCTTTCCTTCACCTATAAAATTGATTATTTCAGATTCTGCAAATACAGTACATAGTGATGAAATAGCAAGAGGCTGACCCAACTTAGCCATTTCAAATAGCTCATTGATGTCTACACCTAGCCTGTTTGCCATTATTTCTAGGAACTTGCCTGTTCCTGCTGAACACTTGTCATTCATCAAGAAATCACTCACCATACCATTTTCAATTTTAATGACCTTGGTATCCTGTCCACCGATGTCTATAATAGTACAATCTCTTCCAGCCAGCTCATAACCACCCTTACCATGGCAGGTAATCTCAGTTACAACATAGTCTGAAAAGTCTACAGCTACCCTTCCGTAGCCTGTAGCCCCAACTATTACACTGTCTGAATCAACATCTATACCCTTGTCCAACAACCTATCTCTTATTATCCTGGCAGTTTCCTTGCTAGACCATCCAGTAGGCATTACAAACTCACCTGATTTATCACCTCTAACTGCAACCTTTGATGCAGTAGATCCTATATCTATACCAACAAATATCACTTGATCACCCCTTAACAGTAAACATCCCTATTGTTATTTACATCCTTTTTGATATACTCAATATCAAGGATCTCAATATCATTTTCTCTAATAGCTTCCCTAACTTCTTCAAGCTCAGCCTCATCCACTATAAGTGAGACTCCACAACACTTAGATAGGGACCTAGGAGTTGGAGAGATTGTTGCTGTTAAACCCTTACTCCTTAGAACCTTATGTAGTTTTAGACCATTGGTATGGTTGTTAAACAGTACATAGTATACTTTTTCCATAATCATCAATCCTTTTTATATTTTTGACCTTGCCCAACTACTGCTATTGCAATAATCTACTTGGGCTGACTAGGTGTTAGGTATTTACTAATTCCTAGCCTAACATTTCTATGAAGGCACCTATTCTAGTTCTTAGCTGCTGTGCATCTGCATCTGTATAATCAGTTTCTATTCCAAGTACTGGTATACCTGCTTCTTTTAGGGCTCTTTCTACTAGGAAACCTTCTGTGTCGTATAGGTTACAGAACTTTAAGTTAACGTCTATAACACCATCTATATCATATTCTTTTACAAGTCTCTTTATATCATCTATTCTAGCTTCGTTTGGCGTAAAGCATGCACAGTTGATATTCATATATCTCTCTGCAAGTGCCTCTACCTGTCCTTCAAATGTATCTCTACCTTCTTCAACTAGGTTTTCAAAATACCTAGTACCTGTACACATTTCTTCACAGACTACCGCTCCACCAGTTGTCTCTACTATGTTATGAAGCTTCCAGTTTGGTATTGCAAGTGGAGTACCTGCAAGTAATATTCTCTTTGTTCCCTTAGGGAATACACTTATACCCTCTTCAACTCTCTTGTCTAGTTCGTCACATAGGGCATTTGTCATCTGTGTAAATCTTGTAGGATCATCATAGAAAGCTATCTGAGATATTAAAAGTACATCCTTACCAGAAATAGGTATATTCTTGTTCTTTCTAAAGTTACTTAGCCTTTGAAGTGCTCTTCTCTTATCATTTATAAGCTTGATTGAAGCTGCAAGTTTTTCAGCATCCACCTTATTACCTGTGAATTCTTCAACCTTATCCTTTAGAGCTGTTATCTCTTCAGCCCATGCCTTATAGTCTTTTCTTCTCTTCATCTGAGGTAGGTCCATTACATACATAGGAACGTCCTCTTTTAAGATTTCCCAAGCTTTTTTCTTACCATCACAAGTAGTTTCACCAATATACATATCGGCAATTCTAAAGAATGGACATGTTCTATCTAGTCTAGCACCTACTGAAGCCTTGATTAGTGGACAGGTATTAGTTGGTAAAACCTTTTCTCCACCTGGAACCCAGAACTGAGATCCTCCACATAGACCTGTTGCAATCGCATCTGCTGCAAATATAACTTCATCTGGTACAAATATACAGAAGCTACCGAAAACCTTCTTACCATTTTTCTGTGCCTCAATTAATTCTGCTGGTCTTACTCCATGTATTTCAGAAACAACAAAATCATAATATCCCATACCCTCTGGTCTATTCTTTTGAGATAGGTAAACATCTGTAAAAGCTACAGGCAATACCTCACATAAGAGGTCGTGAGTCTCTAAATCCATACCTAGGTCTTTCCACATTTCTCTGTAATCAGCCATTTTAATTTCCCCCCGTTAACATAATATTAGGATTTGTAATTTTTGTAATAATCTAGTATCTATAATACTAGACAATATAATCCTATCTACATACTATCATATATATTTGCAAATGAAAATCCAAATGATAATATATAGAAATATATAATATCTGAAATCTCAATTATATATTATATCTATATTAAATATTCTATATACACATACTATAATATATAGACTATATACACATACTATAATATATGGACTATATGTTTTCGGTTCTAACAGCTTTTGACAGCGCTTTTGATAGACTCTATTAGGTAGTCAACTTGTCTATCCGTATTGAAATATCCCATGCTAAACCTTATACCTCCAGGGTATGATTCATAATGGTCATTGGCCATCTTTGAACATTGAACACCTACCCTAGCCTTTATATTGTACTGGTAATCTAACATAAACATCAATACTGACATATCTATATTAGAGTCATTATCTGCAAGTACTAGGCAGAAAGATCCATCCCCTATAACCCTTACACCATCTATATTTTTTATGCCTTGTCTAAGATGTTCTGCAAGCCTGTGTTTCTTTTCTATAATACTAGCAACACCCCTAGACCTTATATATGATATAGACCTTATCGCTGAGAAAATGGCTGTTGTGTTTATACTGCCTACTTCAAACTTATCAGGTAGGGTTTCAGGCATCGTCTCTAAATTGGACTGGCTACCTGTGCCACCATAAACCAAGGGTTCTATAGACTCTAGGACCTCTTTTTTGCCTATCAAATATGAAAGACCCTCTGTAGCCATCATACCAATATGGCTAGTAGCTACAAATATATCTAAACCTAGTTCATCCACTGAAAATTCTCTTTCAATAGCTAGCTGTACCCCGTCTCCAGCGTATACAATATTGTTTTCCCTAACCAAGGACACAAAAGCTCCATAGTCATCTATATCATCTACAATATAGGCTCCTGCAATATTGTCGACCATGGTCAAAAACACCATTCTTGTATTTTCTCTAAGAAGAGTTCTAAAATCATCAATCCTGTATTTATTATCCTTCATTTTCCAGTAGCCAACTTCTACTCCATCAGCCCTTAATTTATTTACAACTCTCCAAGTTGAATTGTGGAGCTTGTCATCTAATATTATATGGTCACCCCTTTTAAGACTTCCAAAAAGGATGGTATTTATTGATATTGTAGCAGAATTAGTAAAAACACACTCATATGACTTCTTGTCTGCTCCAAACAAGTCTAAAACATCCTCCCTGTGGTCAATAATGTCTGAACTGAGATCATAGGCACCCCTAAAGGTTCCCCTATTGATTGAATAAGACCTATCTGATATAAATCTAGAACAGATACCAGCTACACCAGGAGCCTTTGGAAAGCAGGTAGACGCATTATCAAAATATAAGTCCCCCCCACAAGGTATTTTTGAGATTATATCCTCTAGGGAGTCAAGGTCTACTCTAGTATGGTACTCTCCTTTTTCACCACATATATCAAAATCGGGATACCTACTTGAAAATTCTCCTATAAAATCCTTGTCGACATTCGATCCAATATAGATTTTATCTATATCTTTTCTAACTTTGATGATGCTTGACTTGATTCCTAATTCAACAATTTCACTTACCACTGACCTACTAGTCCTATTCAATAGTGGATGGTAGGCTATTATTCCAGCCTTATTAGATACAGATTCATTCCATCTCACATGGTCTAAAATATTTATGTCTCCAAATATACATACGTCAGCCCCTATGGACTTAGCCTCTGTAAGTCCCCTTACAAACTCACTATCATAATCATCTTTTGAAGAGTCTATATATATAATCTGACACGCAAAAATATCGGCAAATCTATCAAAATAAGACTTGTCAATTTGGTGGACCCATGAAGACTTTCCTTGTATAGCAACAAGTATAGCCACCAACCTATGACCCTTTTTAACCATATCAATTATTGACAGTGTAGAATCCTTACCACCACTAAAAGATGCCACAAAATCCATAATACTACCTCCATAATAAATCATACACAAAAATAGATACGAGTCCTATAAAAACTAATGCTTATAAAAATCAATACCTATCAATAAGTTGCTTCCTAATAAAAAAAGCGACACCCTAAGGTATCGCTTAACTTTCAAATTGGCGGGAATGCGTGAGAATCGAACTCACCCAAGAGGCTACTAACCCCTCATACTAGTTTTGAAGACTAGAGGGCACACCAGCACCCATTCACCCCCAGATAATACCTTATTATATTAACATATGTATATAATAAAATCAATATCATTATAGTTATTATCTATAGATATATAGTATCTATGGTATAGATACTATATATCTCTTATCTGCCAGTCAATCTTATCCTTACCCAAATTTTCAAGTATTTCATTTATCTTTAAAAAATGTCCACATCCAAAAAATCCCCTATGAGCAGATAGTGGACTTGGATGAGGTGCCTCCAAGACATAGTGTCTAGTCTGGTCTATAAAGTCTTTTTTCCTCCTTGCATTTGCTCCCCACAAGACGAATATAATAGGATCTTGCCTATCATTTAAGTATTTTATAACATTATCTGTGAATATCTCCCAACCCATATTCCTGTGAGAATTGGCCTGGTGAGCCCTTACAGTAAGTGCAGTATTAAGGAGCATTATACCCTGGTCTGCCCAAGACTTTAGGTATCCGTTGTTAGGTATATACAAGCCCATCTCCTCTTTTAGTTCCTTATACATATTTAGCAGGGATGGAGGTGTCTTTATACCCGGTTGAACAGAAAATGCTAGACCATGGGCCTGTCCGTCATCATGATATGGATCTTGCCCCAGAATAAGGACCTTGACATCCTTATAATCAGTATACTTAAAGGCGTTAAATATATCGTACATATCTGGAAAAATAGTCTGGGTATAGTATTCTTTTTTTAGAAACTCCCTGAGCTTTAAATAGTAGTCTTTTTTAAATTCATCCTCCAGAATCCTGTCCCATTCATTATTAAAAGTTATCATATCTTCCTCCTAAAGAACCCTAAAACATTCATCATATCAAAATCATCCTAATTAGACTAAAGAAGATTTATAATTTCAAACCTATTTAGCAAGTATCTCTTCATCATTTTTACTTGAATCCTGAGAAACTATCTTTATATTTATCTTATGCGGTATACACACTATACTCTGACCTGGCTTGTTTATAAATCCAGTCTTTACGCATACCTTGTCTGGACAATTGGCATGGGTCATCTCTACCCCCTTGTCATGTATGGATATAATGTTATAAACATCGCCAGACTTAATATTTATCCTTTTTGTATCATTTATAGAGCATTCCTGATACAGCTTGTTATCATAATAAATCTCTACCTTATCAGGCTTTTCAGAGTTTATAAATTTATTCATAATTATTAATTGTCCTATTACAATAGCTATGATAGCTATCAATATCAAATCTCTTTTTTTCATAAAATCCTCTTAATCATTAACATATTTTACTATTTTTTTACTATTTATGGTATAATACATTGTAGTTCAATTATTATACAACTTATACAATTATATCATAAAAGGGGGTAAAATGAAAAAAATTAGTTTATTAAAAATAATAGCCACTATTGTTATAGTAGGCCTTATAGGTATGGTATCCTATAATATGTTCGACAAAAAAGATACATATTCCACTACCAACTACTACCTAGATACAGTAAATAACATAAGTGTCCTAAATACAAGAAAATCCAAAGCAGATAAATTACTACCTAAAGTAGATAAACTCATATTAGATATACACAACAAGATGAGCTCACAAATGAATTCAAGTGAAATATCAGCTATAAATATGGCAGCAGGTATAAGGCCTGTCAAAGTGTCAAGCGATACTTTCAACGTTATAAAAATTGCAGAGGGATACTCAAAAATTACGGACCACAAGTTTGATGTCAGTATCGGTCCACTGACTTCCCTTTGGAATATAGGTAACGACAAGGCAAGGGTTCCAAGTGAAGATGAAATAAAGCCTCTGCTTGGTCTTGTCAACTACAAGGATATTGTCCTAAACGAAAAAGAATCAACTGTATTTCTAAAAAAGTCTGGCATGAAACTTGATGTAGGTGGAATCGCCAAGGGATACTGTGCTGATAAGGTTGCAGACCTCCTTAAATCCAATGGTATAAAGGACGCCATAATAAATCTTGGAGGCAATGTTTATGTTTTTGGACATAATAGTCTGGGAAAAAATTTCTCAGTCGGTATTCAAAATCCTACAACTCCAGAACAAAAGTCTATGGGTATAGTGGTTCTTACAGACAAGTCAGTTGTTACATCAGGTGTATATGAAAGATATATAGAAAAAGACGGCAAGATATACCACCATATGCTAGATCCTGAGACTGGATATCCATTTGACAACAATCTTCAGGCAGTCACAATTATTTCAGAAAAATCAATAGATGCAGATGCCCTATCTACTTCTACCTTTGGCCTAGGAATTGAAAAGGGTAGAAAATTTATAGATTCAATTGATGGTGTAGATGCAATATTCATCACAAAAGACAGGAAGGTCTACACTACTAAGAATATAAAAAACAAGCTTGAGATAACTGATGATTCTTTTAAGCTTGCAGACTGATGGTAAAAATTAATATATCAAAAAGACCCCCAGAAAATCTGAGGGTCTTTTTGATACTACACGATGTTATTATATTATATAATATTATTTGTCGTTTACTACACTGCCAAGTATACCATTTATATACTTGTAGGCTCCGTCATCACAGTACTTCTTAGCTAAATTTACGGCTTCGTCACAAGTGATGCCGTCTGGTATATCTATCATGTACAGAATTTCCGTAATAGCCATCCTAAGTATTGCAACATCAACTATTGGTAGGGTGTCAATAGTCCATTTTCTTGCAAACTTATTAATATTTGAATCTATCTCTTCTCTATTGGCATCAAAAGCAGCTACCATATCCATCAAGTAAGATGCATCCAATAAAAGATCTCCTGGCATTTCTAGTAGGTCAAGTTCCCTACCGCCATGTGAATTATGTATTTCCATTGCATCGTCCTGAACTGAAGGTATAAATTCTTCAAATTTTGCTTTTAAATCAGACCAGTCAGACTTTAGTACAGCTTCCTGGTACAAGAACTTCATAAATAGTTCTCTTGATACTTTTCTCTGTATTATTATATCCCTATTACTCATTATCTTTCTTTTCTCTTTCCTTTTTTACGTCAACACTTTCAACCCTAATGTTAACCTGTGATACCCTTAGACCTGCCATTGTTTCTACTGCGTTTATGATATTTTCCTGAACCTTCTGGCATACTTCTGGTATTATTTCTCCGTACTTTACAGAAAGAACCATCGATATCTCAGCCTGGTCTTCCTGGATTTCTACCTTTATTCCGTTATTTCTGAATAATTTATCTGTAAATGATGTTGATGTGTCAATTCCTTCTATTTCTAATGCTGCAAAACCAGCTATAGTCTGGATAACATCATTAGATATTTTTACTTGTCCTAAATTTTCCATGTTACACCTCCGTTAATAACTTCTCCCTACATAATACCAAATCACAGGGATTTTTGCAAACTATTTTTCCTTTATCAAACCACTCCTATAGGCTACAAGTAGCTTCTTTAAGTCCTCTACAGTCTCCTGTAATTGCTTACCGTCATTTGTATCTTTGATCTTCTTTCTACTGGACTTGTGCTCTACTAGGACTGTAGAAGATATAATATCCCTTCCATTTGCTACTGCATCTTCCTTGGATGTAAATGGCTCATGGGCTATTAGCTTTAGGTGCCTTGAGTTGTATATCAATGTATAGCCAGCCATACCCGTCTTGGACTGGTAGGCCTTTGAGAATCCACCATCTATTACAAATACCTTGCCCTGGGCTTTGACTGGGCTCTCACCCTTCTTAAACTTTACAGGAACGTGTCCATTTATGATATGGTCTTCTTCAAAATCCATATCAAACTCATCAAATATATGCTTCAATATATCCATATCTTCCCTAAGTGTGAAATAAGGGTTCTTGTTCTCCTTGTGGGTCTCCTTGTCCTCTATAAAATACCTTTCATAGGTAGTCATATCATCTTTACCAAACAGGGATGAACACTTGCCTGTCCACAAGTACCAAAATAGGTCTCTTCCGTAGTCTTTTTTGCTACCGTCAGAACCATAATAACCCTCTCTAACAAGGGCTTCCATCTTGTCCAGCAAAGCCTTGCCAGAATATCTCTGCCCCTCTAGTTCCATGGACATAAAACTGCCATCATCATTTAGGGGAACACCACCATGTATTAATAGGTTTCCATTGTACTTAAGATATATTGATCCCTTTGAGAACAAAAAATTAATATGCTTTTGTAATTTATCACTCATTGAGAATGATCTGACTAGCTTGTCTACAACATCATGCTCCTCACCAGTAAGCCTAAAAGGACTAGCTGGATCAATCGTAGGGAAATTTCTATCGACTAGGTCATACTCTTTACCCTTAATAGTTATGATACCTGACTCATAGTCAACCTTGTCAAGGAGCAACCTGTGGTCCATCTCATACTCAGGATGTCTAGATATAATCTCACCCTCAAGTTTGAACTGGATTATTGATATGGCCTTGTGCATCTTGGCTATCAAGGATATTTCCCTGGTATTGAACTCATCCTTGTCAACCTTTGGTATAAACTCCTTACAAGGGTCGTCCTTGTAAACGGCAGATGCAAATGTTGCAAGAGGCAAAAGGTTGATACCGTAGACATCCTCAAGTACATCCAAATTAGCGTACCTAGAAGATATTCTAACAGCGTTGGCTATACAAGTCTTCTCACCTGCAGCTGCCCCCATCCACAGAATATCGTGGTTGCCCCACTGGATATCAACACAGTGGTGTTTGATCAACCTATCAATGATAAGGTCAGGCCTAGGCCCCCTATCATATATGTCTCCTACTATGTGCAACCTATCAACTACCAACCTCTGTATAGACTTGGATATGGCAACTATAAAGTCCTGTGCCTGACCCAAATCTATAATAGTATCTATTAAAGACTCGTAGTATTCTTCCTTGTGCTCACTCTTCCTATGCTCGTGTAATAGTTCCTCTATAATGTAGGAATATTCTTCAGGTAGCAACTTTCTAACCTTGGACCTTGTATATTTACTAGAACAATACTTGCAAAGCTCAACTAGCCTGTAGATATATATCCTATAAAACTCGTCCATATTTTGTTCAGTCTTTCTAATAAGCTCTAGCTTGCTATTTGGATAATATACCAAGGTTGCAAGCGTACTCTTTTCAGACTCCATCATAGTGTCGGAGAACAGCTCGTCAATCTTTCTTCTAACAACACCTGAACCGTTCTTTAATACATGGATAAAAGGCTCATGCTCACCATGTATATCAGATAGAAAATGCTCAGTCCCCTTAGGAAGATTTAGTATTGCCTCCAAATTTATTATCTCTGTGCTGGCCTTTGAAATAGTAGGATAGCGACTAGACAACAACCTAAGGTATTTCATATCCAACTCTGTATCTACTTGTGTATACTTGTTTTCCATATCAACGCTCCTTATATAAGATCAGTCTATGCTTCTTTATCACCCATATTTTCAATATATGTTTTTATTTCATTGACAACATTACCCTCATGTAGGGCTATACCCTGTCTGATAGCATTCTTTATTGCCCTTGCATTTGAAGAACCATGTGCCTTTATGACCCCACCTTCAACTCCCAAAAACGGTGCTCCACCAACTGCAGTATAGTCAAGTAGGTCCTTGACCTTTACTAGTTCAGACTTCATCAGTAGGGCTCCTATCTTAGACTTTGTTGTAGACATCATAGCCTGCTTTAGGGTCTTTAATAATGATATAACAGTTCCCTCTAGGGTCTTTAGGATGATATTGCCTATAAATCCATCGCAAACAACTACATCACATACACCATTTAGGATTTCCCTAGTTTCCATATTGCCTATAAAATTGATAGATTTTTCTTCAGACAAGTCTTCAAAAGACTTCTTGACAAGGTCATTACCCTTGGCCTCTTCAGTACCTATATTGGCTAGGGCTATCCTAGGATTTTCAATCCCCATGACCCTCTTGGCATAAATATCTGTCATTATAGCAAAATCATGTAGGTTCTCAACATTACAATCTACATTTGCCCCTGTATCCGATAGCATGACATATCCACCATCTATAGTAGGTATGCTAGAGCATATACAAGGTCTAGAAATACCCTTAATCCTCTTTACAACGAATACACCGCCACTTAAAAGGGCCCCAGTAGAACCAGCTGAGATTACTACATCAGCCTTCTTGTCCTTGACCATCTTTAGGGCAACCACCATAGAAGAGTCAGTCTTCCTCCTGATTGCTGAGACAGGCTTTTCTTCATTTGTAATTACCTGAGTTGTATGTACAAGCTCTATCTTTGACTTGTCGCAGTTATGCTTTTTTAATTCATTTTCAATCTGGTCCTTGTCACCAGTTATGATGATATCTACACCATATTCATTAACAGCCATACAAGCCCCTTCTACAACTGCCTGTGGTGCATTATCTCCACCCATTCCATCTATAACTATTTTCATGATTACCTCCATTAACTTTCATACTATAATTATACCATATTTAGGGGTATTGTAGGGGACTAGAGGTGTTAATTGGAAAAAGATGTAATAGTATCACACTAGCATTTATTAAAATTATCCTATTTACCTTCCTTATCAAGCCATTTAATTGCATATGTGCATGATGCCTCAATCTCGTTACCATTAGCCCTAATTGTATCAACTGCCTCTTTCATTAGCTTGCCTGCTATTCCCTGACCTCTTAAAGATCCGTCAACAAAAGTATGGTTAATATTATTGACTCCTTCTCTTACTTCAGGAAAGGTTACCTCAGCAACCATCTGACCTTCTTCATTATTCATATAGATTCTTTCTTTTTCTTTGATAAACATAGCATTACCTCCTTAATAATATATTAATAAAACACATCCACCTAGCATGATAGTAGCAATCGTACAAGTATCTCTTCCTAATCTTCTTTATATTCTTTGCAAACAACTAACTATGTATCATCCATACTTTGCCTTTATTACATATATAATACCATATTAAAGTTCCTATACACATTAAAATATATAATTTTTAGACTTTTTATCTTTTATAAGTACGCAAAAATAGCGTAGATAAAAATCTACGCTACCTAACATTCTCTTTTTTACTAAATCTAATTAGTCAACTGATACTACTTCCTTACCATCGTATGATCCACAAGTTGGACACACTCTGTGTGGAAGCTTTGGTTCGTGACACTGTGGACACTCTACAAAACCAGCTGGAACCATCTTTGAATTAGACGCTCTTCTCATATTCTTTTTAGATTTAGATGTTCTACGCTTTGGTACTGCCATGAAGACACCTCCTTACTCTATTTTAACAATTCTTTTAACTTAGCAAATCTAGGGTCAATGTCATCATCTTCTGTATCATCTACCGGACACTCACATTCATGCAAGTTTAGGTTGACTCCACAGCCTGAACATATACCTTTGCAGTCTTCGCTACATATTACTTTTGGTGGTAAATTACTCGTCAATGTCGCATTTACAATATCCAAGAGGTCAACCTCGCTGGAATCAATTGAAAATACATCCACATCCTCATATTCACCTTCGTCATATTCATCTCTCATCAAGTAGGCAACTACATCATAATCAAGTGCACTTTCAACCTCAACTAGGCATCTAGCACAATTATCAATATAGTCAAAAGAGACCTTCATCTTCAATAAGAAGTTTCTACCAGTCCTCTCAACCCTACCCTCTAGACGAATAGGTGACGTCAATCTCAACTCTCCTTGACCAAAATCCAATTCAGAATTTTCATCAACAATAGAAAAATCAATATGATCTCTACTTTTATTACTAAGAGAATCAATATTTAACATCATAACTATCACCTCTAAAAACATTACCTATCCATTATACATTCCAAGTTTTTTTTTGTCAATAGTTTTAATCTACAATTCTAGCTAATAGCTGATTTTTTAAAGATAGAAGCTACAATTGTAAATTCTCATAAGACAAGAGGAGGAATCTGGATAATTTATATATCAGGACCCGTTAGTACGGGTCCTAAATATACTCTACTACTTAGACAATCTTAGTGTATCTCTAGCTATCATTAATTCTTCGTTTGTTGGTATTAATAATACCTTAACCTTAGAATCATCAGCTGAGATTACTCTGTCCTTACCTCTTACATTGTTCTTTTCTGCATCTAGCTTGATACCCATGAAGTCCATGTCAGCACAGATCTTCTCTCTCATGCTTATACCATTTTCTCCAAGACCTGCTGTAAATACTATAGCATCTACACCATTCATTTCAGCAGCGTAAGCACCTATGTACTTCTTTACTCTCTGAGCATAAGCATCTAGGGCATTGATAGCAAGTTCGTTACCTTCAGCTGCAGCATCTTCTATATCTCTAAAGTCTGAAGATATACCAGTCATACCGTATACTCCTGACTCCTTGTTCATTAGCTTGTCGACACCATCAGCATCTAAACCTTCCTTCTTCATTACAAAAGGTATTATAGCTGGATCTATGTCACCACATCTAGTTCCCATGATTAGACCTTCAAGTGGAGTAAGACCCATTGATGTATCAACTGACTTTCCACCATCTACTGCAGTTATAGATGCACCGTTACCTAGGTGGCAAGTTATTATCTTAACTTCTTCTGGCTTCTTGCCTAACATTTCAGCAGCCTTCTGTGAAACGTATAGGTGAGATGTACCGTGGAATCCATATCTTCTTACACCATGCTTAGTGTATAATTCATGTGGTAGACCATACATAAATGACTTCTTAGGCATAGTCTGGTGGAAGGCTGTATCAAATACAGCTACCATTGGTACATCTGGAAGTATAGCCTTACAAGCTTCTACACCCATTAGGTTAGCTGGGTTGTGTAGAGGAGCAAGATCGCTACAATCCTTTATAGCTGCTACTACTTCATCAGTTAGTACTGCAGATGAAGCAAACTTTTCTCCACCGTGTACTATTCTATGACCTACAGCATCTATTTCTGACATTTCCTTTACAGCACCAACTTTTGAGTCAGCTACTGCACTTAGTACATGTCCTATCGCATCCTTGTGGTCCTTCATTGGTTCTTCAACGATATGCTTACCTTCCATACCGTCCTTTTCATGCTTAAGGATAGATCCTTCAATTCCTATTCTCTCAACTAACCCCTTGCAAAGTACAGCCTCATTGTCCATATCAACTAACTGATACTTCAATGATGAACTACCACAATTTAATACCAAAACTTTCATTAATAATTACCTCCATGTATAATTCATTGTATATATATTACTAGGACTATTTCAAATTAGATTGCCATACCTAGTCAATATCATTTTTTTGTTCCAACCTGGTTATAAGGTTGAAATAATCTACCTCACCATTCTCCAACTGTTCTCTGTGGTTACTGTAGTATTTTTGGTAGTAGATACTAGAAGACCTAAGATCAAAATCAAACAACATCTTGTAGACTGGATTTTCAATATAAGAATCCGTAAGCTTTGCCTTAGCTGGACTAGACACTACGTCTACGTCAGATACTTCTTTAATCTTTTTCAGTATTTCTCTACCCTTATCATTAAGAGCCAACACCCTAACATATGGCAATTGCTTTAAATTCTTGGCAATGTCCATATCTCTATCTTTTACACCTAGTAGGATATTGAACAAACATCTTCTGATCTTTGATGAAGTATATCTTTTAGACCTCAATTCTGCAACTACATCGTCAAATCTAGGTGCCCTGACAACAGTCTTTCTTATAGAATTTTCAAGCCCTTCTTTTACCTCAAAATAATTGTGAAGTGTGCCTTCATTTCTTATTACACAAGTTCTTATTTCACTGAAAAAGTCCTCATTGTCAAGCGGATACATTTCCTTAGATATCATGTCTATCAACTCAAAATATATGGTCTTTGGAACACTATTTTCAATAATTGAAATCTTCCTTAAGAAGTCACGCTTGTCCTTTGTATTCATTACATTCTCACGCAACTCAAGTCCATTCAAGACCTTTCTAATAGCAGTAGCAGATGATATATCACCACTTACTTCCCTAGAATTGTGACCAGCACTCATCCTTCTAATTGTAATTGGCTCCATCTTTGAATCAAGTCTTATAAGTTCCCTTAGATACTCTATTGCCAAGATATTGTTTGACCCCTTGAAAAAGTCACTTGGTACCTCATCCATATATTCTCTTACTGCCATCTCCCTAGCTACAGCAAATGGCATACCTTCTTCTATGTTTTTTCTAAGGCTAACTTCGTAGTCACCACTGATACCCATTGAAATGGCAGCTGCCTCTTTTAACTTGTCAATCTCTCCATGTTCTGACCCAAAGCAAAAACTATCTACACAGTTTAGGGCTTCTAAAGTCATAACAGCCCCTCTAGAAAATATTTCCGCTGTCTGAGTTGCATAATAGGCAGGCATTTCTAATACTAGGTCAACACCGTTATCCAAGGCCATCTTAGCCCTAGTGTACTTGTCAACTATGGCTGGACCACCTCTTTGAACAAAGTTACCGCTAGTAACTGCAACCAAGTGACTACAAGATGATTTTTCCTTAAATTCTTCAATATGGTACTTGTGTCCATTGTGAAACGGATTGTATTCCGCAATTATTCCCCCAATTTTCATCAGTATTCCCCTTTAACTATATAAAATATTCTATAATTTATATTTATTACAGCTGTGACTTGTTGTTTCTCACTTCTGCAAGAAGCTCTGCCAAAGTAGATTCAGCAGTGTCTAGGAGTTCTATTGAGTAACTTCTAGCACCATCTCTTAGGTTTCTAGTATACTCAGTAGCTTCCTTTATCATCCTTTCAGACCTAGCCTTAGCATCCTTAGTTATCCTATTTTCTGATACCAATTCTTCAGCCCTAATAGTAGCTTCCTTCATCATATTTTCTATTTCAGAGTCTACTTGCTTATTTTTTATTATTATTTCTTCATTACATTCCTTGTATTTTTGATCTCTTTCACGCTTAGCATCATCAAGCAAGAACTTGGCGTCATTTCTGGCAGCTTCAAGTATTGCATCCTGTTCCTTGATAATATTTATGGCAGTTTCAAGTTCAAAAGGTAGGGCATCTTTTAGTTCTGATAGTAGGTCCAAAAATTCTTCCTTATCTATACCTACTTTTTTTGAAAGTGGAAAACCACTTGCTTCATCGAGTATAATCTCCATATCATGAATTATGTCCATTATTTTTATATTTTCGCTCATACTGACCTCCAGTTAATCCATTTCTTACTAGCCATATCATCAATATGGCTTATTTGTTTGACTTATATAATTAACACGTCCTGCCTGTTTTTCTTACTTGTCTTTTTTGTTATTTTTCTTTGACAACTCTCTTAAAACACAAGCCGGAACTAAATTTTTTATTTCTGCATTAAAGTGTAGTACTTCTTTTATCAATGATGAACTAACAAAAGAATATTTGGTATTAGTAGGCAATATGACTGTTTCAATATCTGTACATAATTCCTTATTCATATGGGCCATCTGTAGCTCATAGTCTACATCAGCTGCAGACCTTACACCCCTAACCAATACACTTATATCATTTTGCTTACAATAATCTATTAAAAGACCTTCGAAAAATATTATTTCAACATTGTCAATATGACAAGTGGCCTCTTTTATTAAATTCATTCTTTCCTCTATTGTAAAAAGACTATTTTTATTTGGGTTAATTAAAACTCCAATTTTCAATTCGTCAAATAGCTTGGAAGCTCTTTCTATAATATCTACATGCCCATTTGTGACAGGATCAAAACTCCCTGCAAAAATTGCCTTTATGGATTTACTCATCTTCGTCCTCCAAACCATAAATTGTTACCGCTGTTTTTCCGTATTTCTTATTTTTTATGATATTAAGACCATCTACTTCTTCGATAGCCACTTGATAGTCATGCTCCACTACCAATATCCCATCTTCTTCTAGTATGCCTTGGTCTACAATCTCTTTTAGTACCTCGCCAAACAAACCCTTATAGTATGGCGGATCTATAAATATTATATCCATCTTCTCTTTTTTGGAAGAAATATTGCTAATGGCCTTTAAGTAGTCACCAAGTATCACTGTAGACCTAGCTTCAAACTTGGTCTTGGATATATTTGATTTTGTAACACCAATACTTTTCGGATCCTTGTCACAAAAATAAACGTGGCTTGCTCCCCTTGATAAGGCCTCTATACCAAGAGCTCCACTTCCAGAAAAAAGATCTAGAACCTCTGCATCATAGACATACGGAGATATAACGTTAAACATCGACTCCTTAACCCTATCAGTAGTAGGTCTTATGTCATAATCTTCTGGAGTATTTAACTTAAGTCCTCTGGCACTCCCTGAAATAACTCTCATTAAAATACCTCCTATTAATAATTAAACTGTACTCCTATATTTTATCACAATAAGACCCTTTTAACTAGGTAATATACTTATAAAGATATATTTTCACCAATATTTTTAAACATTTTTTCTATATTTTGCCTCAATCCTTTGTTTTCTACAAAATCTAATCCTGGATCCTTACTGTATATCTCCCTGGCTTCTAGCTGAACCATCCTAAGTATCTTGATATGTTTAAATAGGTTTGCAACCTTAAGTTCAGGAAGACCATGCTGCCTAGTCCCAAAGAAGTCTCCAGGTCCCCTTATTTCAAGGTCTTTTTCAGATATTACAAAACCGTCATTGGTCTCTTCCATTATATCCATCCTTTTCTTGCAGACATCTGATCTTGACTTGTATATCAAGCAACAATACGACTTGGATTTGCCCCTTCCTACTCGTCCTCTTAACTGGTGGAGCTGAGCAAGTCCAAACCTCTCTGCATTTTCTACAACCATAATAGTGGCATTAGGCACATTGACCCCAACCTCTATAACAGTAGTTGAAACCAGAATATCTAATTCATGGTTTTTAAACGCCTCCATGACTTCATCTTTTTCTGATGGCTTCATCTTACCGTGCAATAGACCTATTCTAAGGTCTGTAAAAAACCTATACTGGAGTTCATCATATACCTCTGTGACAGACTTGACATCCAATACTTCACTCTCTTCAACCAAGGGACATACAACATATACCTGGTGGCCCATCTCTACTTCTTTTCTTATATTTCTCTCATAGTATATATCCCTCTTGTCCTCGTAAACAGCTATTGTATCTATCTTTTGTCTCCCTGGAGGCAACTCGTCTATAATAGATATATCCATGTCTCCATACAGAATAAGAGCAAGGGTCCTAGGTATAGGTGTAGCCGTCATAACTAAGACATCTGGACTAAGGGCCTTGGCAGTCAGCCTACCCCTTTGCCTAACACCAAACCTATGCTGTTCATCCGTAATTACAAGTCCTAGCTTATTAAACTCTACCTTGTCCTCTATAAGGGCATGGGTACCTATTAAAATGTCTATCTCTCCATTTTTTAGTCTTTCTCTTATATCCTCAGATCTTTTCTTGGATACGCTCCCAGTAAGTAGTTCTACCCTTATTGGTGTATTTTTAAAAAAGTCAAGAAATGACTCAAAATGCTGGTTGGCCAATATCTCGGTAGGTGCCATATAGGCTCCTTGATATCCATTTAGTACTGTATTCGCTAAGGCAAGTTGGGCAACAGCAGTCTTGCCAGATCCCACATCACCCTGGACTAGCCTATTCATGACCTTGCCTGACTCCATATCCCTTAGGATATCATCATAGGCTCTTTGTTGGGCACGTGTCAACTTGAATCCTAGACCATTTTCAATAGCCTTTAGGTCCTTGTGAACAGGCTGACTGATGCCACTAGCAATCCTATTGTCACCCTTTATAGTGAACAAGCCCAACTGTAAAAATAAGAGCTCTTCAAATATAAGCCTGAACATTGCTATCTTGACATTTTCTTTTTTCTCAGGGAAATGCATACTCTTAATAGCAAAGTTGATATCGCATAGGTTGTACTTGTCTATGATCCATTGTGGCAGGTATTCCTTGATCTTGATATCCGGCATCTCAAAAATATTCCTGATCATGCCCATGACATCCTTGTTTGTAACACCATTAGATAGCTTGTATACCGGTATTATTATTCCTGTATTCTTGTCTAGCTTGTCGTATTCTATCTCACAATTGTGCATCTCTACAATACCTGTAGGCCTTATCTTAACAGTACCAAAGACCTTGACCTCATCCCCCACCCTAAAGGTATTTCTAAGATAGCCCTTGTTAAAGAAAACAAGCTTACAGGCCTTGGTATCATCCTTTACAAATAATTCAGTTATACTGAGCTTTCTTACCCTTCTAGAGCTGATCCTCTCTATCTTTACTTCTATGGCTACTTTTTCACCATCCTCTAGTTGAAAAACTTTCTTTACCCTAGAACGGTCCTCAAACTGTCTTGGAAAGTAGAAAAGGGCATCTTCTATGGTGAATATACCTAGCTTTGACATCTTGTCAGCTTTTTTGGGGCCAATACCCTTGATATATTGTATTTTTTCATTTAGTACACTGTACATATACCTTCCTCCCTATAAAAAAGGAGCCACCTTAAAGCAGCTCCATCCTAAGTATCATCTATTCAACTGAAATTAGATAGTAATATAATGGCTGACCACCATAATATAGTTCTACATCTAAATCATCAAACTCATCCTGAATAATTTCAGCAAACAATCTAGCACTATCTTCTTCTACGTCTTCTCCATAGTAAATAGTAACTATAGCTGAATCTTCGTCCACCATAGACTTGATAAGTTTCTTAGTAACTTCGTTTACATCCTTGCCAGAATCTACAAGCTTCTTAGCAGTTATACCTATGATGTCACCTTCTGAAACTTCTATTCCGTCCATTATAGTGTCTCTTACAGCAAATGTTACTTCGCCTGACTTGACCATACTAATTGACTCCATAAATCTAGCCATATTATCTTCTGGATTTGCATCCGGCTCAAAGTTTATAAGACTTGATATACCCTGAGGTATATTTTTTGTAGGAACTACATATACATCCTTGTCTGAAAGCTCCTTAGCCTGGTTGGCAGCCATTATAACATTTGAGTTGTTTGGTAGGATAAATATATGCTCAGCATTTACAGCCCCAACTGCATTCATAAAGTCTTCTGTAGATGGGTTCATCGTCTGTCCACCCTCTATTACTATATCTACTCCAAACTCTTCAAATATTTCAGCTAGACCCCTACCCATTGTCGTAGTTATAAATCCATACTTTTTCTTTTCCTGCTGACCGGCAGCTTCCTTAACGCTAGATGCTTGTTCAATCCTTACACCCTCTATAGCCTGCTCTTGTTCTTCATCAGGTATAATTGTGTTGTTGTGCTGAAGTCTCATATTTTCTATTTTGATAGTCACCAACTGACCAAACTTTAGAGCCTCCTGTAGGGCATTTCCTGGATTGTTGGTATGAACGTGAACCTTAATCATTCCGTCATAGCCTACAACAACCAAACTATCCCCATATCCTAGCATAATGTCTCTTATAGTATCTTCTTCAACCTTGTCTGATTCAAGTATGAACTCAGTACAGTATCCAAATTTTATATCGGCATTCTGAGCTGAATCACTCATAAGACCAACCTGTGCTGGCTTAGAGGACTCATCTTGAGCATCCAATAGCTCTACTGGCTGTCCCTTAATAGCAAATAGCATACCTTCATAAAGGCATACTAGACCCTTACCACCTGAATCAACAACCCCAGCATCCTTCAAGTTTTTCAGAAGATTAGGAGTCCTCTCTAGTGATGCCTCAGCTTCCATTACAACTGCTTCCATAAGTTCAGATACAGTCTTGAACTTATGTGCATTTAATATAGCAAATTCTCCTGACTCTCTAACAACTGTCAGAATTGTACCCTCTATAGGCTTTATAACAGCCTTATAGGCAGTATCTGCACCTGACTTTAAAGCCTTAGCTAGGTCTTCAACTCCTAATTCTTTCTTGCCTTCCATTGAAGAAGCCATACCCCTGATAATCTGAGAAAGGATAACTCCTGAATTACCCCTGGCTCCCATCAAAGATCCCTTTGACAGGGTCTTTCCTACTTCTGTCAGATTATCATTTTTTAAATTATTTAGTTCTCTAATAGCAGATGATATCGTCATCGACATATTAGTACCAGTATCCCCATCTGGTACAGGGAATACATTTAGTTTGTCTATCAAGTCCTTGTTATTTTTAAGGTTATTAGCTCCCGACACAAACATCTCCCTAAATAATTTACCATTTATACTTTGATTCATTTCTCTCCTCCTGTTTACTTAACTCTTATTCCCTGAACGCTTACAGTAACCTGGTTAATCTTTACGCCCGAATAAGTCTCAACAGTATACTTTATTCTCTCTATTATATTATTTGCAACTGTAGTTATATTAGTTCCATACTGTAATATTACAAATATTTCAATATCAACTTCTGTTTCGTTTAATTCTACTATGTTTACACCCTTAGTAGCATTTTCTCCCTTTAATAACTCAACTATTCCCTTTGACTTTGAAGAAAATCCGACCAAACCGTAACTTTCTGTAGCAGCCTTATAAGTAAGCTGGGCTAATACATGCTTGTCTATTTCTATTTTTCCTAATTTATTACTTACTAGTGAACTCATGCCTTACCTCCTAATAGTGTACATATATCTTATATTAATATATAAAAGCTTTTAATTCAATATTTTGATCGAACTTTTTCTCATATACTTGTTACCTATCTCCTATTATACAGAAAAATTCATATTAATGCAATTTATACTTGATTTTTTCAACCTGTTATGATATTATTAATTATGTTTTTAGGCTTAATATTATAGTATTAAGGAGGTGTGCTCAATGTCAAAGGTATGTAGCGTGTGCGGTAAGGGTAAAGTATCTGGTAACCAGGTATCTCACTCAAACAAGCATAACAAGAGAAGTTGGTCAGCAAACTTAAGAAATGTTAAGATCGTAGAGGATGGTACTCCAAAGAGAGTTTCTGTTTGTACAAGATGTTTACGTTCAGGAAAAGTTGAAAGAGCATAGTAAATTAAAATGGTGTCCACAGGACACCTTTTTTTACATTCTAGACAAAATCAAGCATATGGTAATTGATTAAATACCTTATGGCTTTAAATATTAAAATTAATCAAATCTATTCTTTATCAATATAAATAATATATCACTTATAAAAGAGGTGCTAGTCCATTTTTTGAACTAGCACCTCTTTTATAATTATTTTTTATTATTTAAATCATCGATTGTTTTTTTAAACCTGATATTTACTTTAAATAGGTCTGCATCCAATACAATCTCTATAGCACCCTTTTGAAGCTCAACGTAAGATTTAGTAATAGATAGTCCTAGACCAGAACCCTCTGTATTTCTAGACCTATCACCTCTTATAAATCTTTCAATTATTTCGTCTTCCCTAAAATCTATAAAGTTCTCAGATATATTTTTGAATGATATAAGTACCTCGTCACCCTCATCTCGTATTTCGACATAGGCTCTGGTATTCGGCATAGCATACTTAGACATATTAACCAATAGATTTTCAAACACCCTATAGGTTTTTTCCCCATCTAATTCTAGTATGACCTTATATTTCGGATACTTGGTCATCAGCATTATATTCCTATTTGCAAGTATGTCTTCTAGTTCTCCCACTGTCTGCTTCATCAACTCTACAACATTTATGTAGTTTAAATTTAGCTTTATATTTCCTGTTTGAGCCTTAGATATTTCAAACATATCATCTATAAGAATTTTGAGTCTTTCAGATTTCCTATTTATAGTCTCTATATATTTTCTAGCATCTCCTGATGTATCCATATTCATCAATAGGTCTGAATAGGTTATAATGGATGTCAAAGGTGTCTTTAAGTCATGTGATACATTGGATATCAACTCACTTTTCATCTGCTGACTCCTTATTTCCTCTTGAACAGATTTCTTGTATGCCTCTTTTATAGATACCAGTTGAAGCTTAATCTCGTTATATACACCTATATTCTCGCTTTCTATATCCTTATCTAGGTCACCCTTGGCAATCGACTCTGTAAGCTCAAGTAGTTTTGAATAATCCTCTACTACATCTTTAATCTGCCTTGAAACAACCTTTATATAGCTAAGCATAAGTATCAAAAATATAAGAATAGACATAACCCAAGGAAGAGGTTCTGTATACTTGGTTACTGATAAGACAGTAGCCCCTGCAAATACTATAACAATACCTATAATCCATAACCTATTATATTTCTTGCTCATATCAAATAATACAACACTATTTATAAATGCCTTAACCCTTGCGAAGTATCTAGATAAAATATAGTAGATTACACTATTATTTTCGATATATTTCTTAGGACCATATTCAACAAATCGCTTGAATATTACAACATAACAGAATACAAATGTATATGAACAGAACCAAAATACTATATTTATAAAATTTACTATATTCCTATACCAGGTCGGGTCAATCCGACTTTGCATTATGCCCCTGAGTATGCTGCCATTTATAGTTTCTCTTAACATATATACTTTGGGCACACTGTCAATAAATGTAAAGTATATTATAGTAGCAACAGACAGTATAACAAATAGTGGCAATTTAAGGCCTGTAGATATCCCCCAATACTTTTTCAATTGGCTTGTAGGTATTAATAGAGTTATTATAATTATAGCTAGACATATCTTTTCCTGAAAGCTCACAAAGTCATCATAGACACCTCTCTCCGTGTCATACATAATATAGGAAATAGAGTTTTCAGGTTCATAAAAAGATATATCAAGATTATTAGGTAAAGCGTAGACAAATATCCTGTTTTTAATTGGATCTATCCTGTAGTCACCAAACCCTTCATAGTGGTCTGGATCAACAATATATACTTCATCTAATTTTTTTCTAGATTCAAGCTGTAAAAAATAGTTATTAAAACTCGCTTCATTTATACCATATGTGTATAGAGTCTTATAGTTGCCCTTATCATCATACTCCAAGACCACATAGTTTCTATACTTTTCAGACAAGTGGTCGCTGATACTCTTACTGACCTCTCTCCTTTGGTGGGTATTCATATTGCTACGCTTGTCCTTGTACTCTAGTATTTTATCTATGATATTATTATCAAAATTATAATTTGATATTCTGTGACCTGTCTTTGTATTTATTGTGAGATATTTTTGTTGCCCTTCTGAGCCAAGTATGTAGTCACTTACACTCTTAAAGCTTTCGTCAAATGAATTTTTTATATCTTCCTCTTCTAACTTTGCAGAATAGTAATCAACATCTACATTTTCAACTAGCTTATCAATAGTTGATTTAGATAAATAAAAGTCCGCTGGTCTTTGTATTCTATCATTTTCATTTTGGCTAGCCTTGTAATTAAGATAATAATTTGAGTCGAACAAACTATTTGCATACATAAGCGAGTCAAACGGGTTTGAATGTTTTGTCTTTGCAAGTTGTAGCTCAACTCCGTAATATGAATACATGGTAAAGGCTGTCAAGCAAACCATTATTAAATTCACCAACACTGTAAAGTAGGTCTTACTTATTTTAACATCAATTCTATTAAATATTTTCTTATATTTTGTCGATTTTATATCCAACTCCCCACACCACCTTTAGGTATTTAGGATTTTTAGAGTCAAGTTCTATTTTTTCTCTAATGTTCCTTATATGTACCATAACTGTATCAGTGCTTATCGCTGTTTCGTTCCAAACTTTTTCATATATTTCTTCAGACGAATATACCCTACCTGGATTCTTAATCAAAAGATTTATAATTTTAAATTCTATAGGAGTTATCTTTACTGGCAATCCATCAACTGTTACAACTCTTGTGTGCTCATTTAATTCTAGACCACCTATTGTATAGATACCATCATTTTTATTTTCTTCTCCGCCCTCTTTTACAAGGTTTAAATACTTAGTGTATCTTCTTAGCTGTGAGTTGACTCTTGCTAGAAGCTCTAAAGGTTTAAATGGCTTGTTCACATAGTCATCAGCACCTATATTAAGTCCCATTATCTTGTCTACTTCTTCTGACTTTGCAGAAAGTATTATTACAGGGAAGTCGTACTTTTCCCTCAACTTCATAATCATTGTTGTACCATCCATTACAGGCATCATAAGATCAACTATGGCAAGGTGGACTTCATTTTTTTCAATCATTTCTAGACCTTCTTGCCCGTTACTTGCCTTTATTACTTCATATCCTTGGTTACGTAAGTATACTTCAACTGCGTCGGCTATATCTTTTTCATCTTCTACCAGAAGTACCGTATATACTTTCATTGATTTAGTCTCCTTATAATTCATTCTTTATAACCAAAAGATATCCTTCTTCAAGACTTATAGAACACTTTTGGCCTATCATTACATTTGAAATTCCTCTTGGTTTTGAAAATTCCATATCATATTTTTCCAGCGGATACTCCAATCCACCAAGTGTAACTCCCTTAGCATCGCCATACAAGGGTATAAGAGAAATCAAATCACCAGCTTTT
Organism: Peptostreptococcus anaerobius 653-L; assembly: GCF_000178095.1. Lineage (NCBI taxonomy): Bacteria > Bacillati > Bacillota > Clostridia > Peptostreptococcales > Peptostreptococcaceae > Peptostreptococcus > Peptostreptococcus anaerobius. The sequence goes on from NZ_ADJN01000008.1 coordinate 25,068, forward strand.
CCACTTATTTCTAGAGGATCTTTTCCTACTATATACAAGTCTCTATTCTTATCTAATATCCTAGGATTTAAACCCCTTTTGATAATATAATACAGTAGGTGTATGTTAGCTATTTCATGGTCTATTCTGCCTCCAAGAGCCCCGTATAAATCTATACTTTGGGCTCCCAAGTCTCTTGCCAACCATATAGCTAACTCCGTGTCTGTCTCGTTTTTTTTGCTGGGATACTTCTTAAATTCCGTACCTTTTTCAATAAAAAAAGTTAGAGATTCTTTGTCAATTGAATCAAGATCTCCTACTATGTAGTCTGGTACTGCTCCTATTCTCTGAAGGTGATTTGCTCCACCATCGACCCCAATTACGATATCGTAATTTTCCTTGTCAAACTTAGACTTTATTTGATCTACATCCTCTATTTCTCCATTTAAAAACAAACTTGCTTTTTTTTCTTTAGCCAATTTGATCAACTACTTTCCCTGAGCTGCATTTCTAAGGTCTTCTACAGCCTTGTTGATATCATCGTGTCCGAATATTGATGAACCACCAACTATGATATTGGCACCTGCGTCTACTACTTCCTTTATATTAGAAGCCTTGACACCACCGTCAACCTCTATATCTATTTCTAGGCCTCTTTCATCGATCATAGACTTTAGTTCTTTGATCTTATTGATAGTTTCTGGTATAAATGCCTGTCCACCAAATCCAGGGTTTACTGACATCAATAGTACCATATCAACATCACATAAAACATGCTTTATAGTTTCTACTGGTGTTGCTGGATTTAATACTACTCCAGCCTTCATGCCATGTGATTTTATATTTTGTATAGTCCTGTGTAGGTGAGTACATGCTTCCTGGTGTACAGTTACTATATCACATCCAGCATCTGCAAGTGCATCCATATATGCATCTGGATCTGTAATCATCAGGTGGGCATCAAATACCATATCTATATCTTTTCTAAGACTCTTTATTACAGCTGGTCCAAATGTGATATTAGGCACATAGTGTCCATCCATAACATCTAAGTGTAGGTATTCACAACCTGCATCCTGAGCCTTCTTACAATCCGCTAATAGTTCAGCAAAGTTTGCTGATAATATTGATGGCGCTAACTTTATCATTATAATTTCCTCCTAAATTTTCCATTATTATTTATTTCATCTAACAATTGTAAATAAGATTCATATCTTCTCTTTGAAATATGTCCATTTTCTACTGCTTCTTTTACGCCGCAATCCGGCTCATTTTTGTGTATGCATTTATTACCAAACCTACAATCACTATACTCGCCAAACTCAACAAAATATTCCCTAAGTTCCTCTGGATCAAGTTCATTGACATCAAAAGATGAAAAACCTGGCGTATCTGCAACAACTGCATTCTTTCCTATCTTGTATAGCTCGGCATGTCTTGTAGTATGCTTACCCCTACCCAACTTTTGAGATATCTCAGCCGTCTTGAGGTTAAACTCAGGGTCAATAGCATTGAGTATAGAAGACTTTCCAACTCCAGACTGGCCTGCAAATACAGAAACACATCCTTCCATTTCTTCTATTACCCTGTCGATATTTTCTCCTGTCCTAGCGCATACATCTATGACAGGATATCCTATAGACTCAAACTCTTCCTTAATCTGATTTGATATAAGCCTGTCTTCATCGAGGTCAGTCTTGGTAAGAAGGATTACAATCTCTAACTCTTCTCTCTCTGCCAGTATTATAAACCTATCTAGAAGAGACAGATTAGGTACAGGTTCCTTGACAGAAAAAGTGATTAGGACCTTGTCTATATTGGCTATAGGAGGTCTAACTAGATATGATTTTCTAGGCAATATTTCATCTATTATGCCCTTCTTGCCTTCTTCATCTAGTATGGATAACACAACACGATCTCCTACTAGAGGTGCCATATTTTTCTTCCTAAATATACCCCTTGCCTTGCATTCATAGATATCTTCACCCACTTGTACATAGTAAAAGCTACTGATACCCTTAATAATTATTCCTTTTGTCAAACCTATCCTCCTACTCAAATAATATCAACTTGTCTACTATTATACCTATCTCTTAATTATATCATAGATTAATCTCTTTAGATAAGCCCCAAGATATATTTATTGTTCCTATATTACTATACCACCATTGACTGACATGATTTGCCCTGTGATAAATCCTGCCTCTTTTGATGCTAGGTAAAGAACCATTGACGATATGTCTCCTACCTTGCCAAGCTCCATAATAGGAGTTTCATCTCTTAAACAAGCAAGGTCATCTTCTGTATAGCCCTCCATCATATCCGTCATAATAACACCCGGAGATACACAGTTAACCCTTATGCCAGATGGACCAACCTCCTTGGCTAGGGCCTTTGTAAGACCAATAACACCAGCCTTACTAGCTGAGTATATTACTTCACAGGAACCTCCAACTTCACCCCACATTGACGCTATGTTGATTATTTTACCGTCATGTTGTGGCTGCATGATTTTTAGAGCCTCTCTTGAACACAGGTAAACAGACCTTAGGTTAGAATCTATTACATAATTCCAATCATCTGTACTTGTATCAGTTAACAGGCTTCCATCAAGGGCTACACCCGCATTATTGACCAATAGATCCAATCTTCCATATGTCTTGTATATATAGTCAAACATCTCTATAACTTGATTTTCCTGAGATACATCAGCCCTATAAATTTGTGCCTTGTATCCATTAGATCTTATCTTGTCCACTAGGTCTTTGGCCTTTTCATGAGACTTATTGTAGTTTATTATTATCTCATAGCCTGCCTTAGAAAGGTCTATGGCTATCTGCCTTCCTATCCCCCTAGACGCTCCTGTAACAAGTGCAACTTTATTCATAGTCCCTCCTTATAAAATTTAAATACAATACCAACTTCTTTTATGTCATAAAAAGATTGTATGATATAAAAAAGAGCTATCTAAGATAGCCCTTTTATTAATTACTATTCAACTACAGAACCTGTTCTGGAAGAATCATCTATAACACTGCCAGAACCACTTGATGATCCTGATGAACTTTCACCTGATGATCCACTAGAACCTCTAGAAGTGCTTCCACTTGATGATCCACTAGAACCCCTAGAAGAAGATCCTCTTGATGATCCACTAGTGTCAGGTTCAACTATCCTAGTTGACCCTCCTGTAGAACCTGTATCAGGATTTGGATTGTATGATGGATTTGAGCCTTCCTCAATGATGCTTGGTTTTTCCTCAGACTTCTTTTTGCCCTTGCTGACAACCAATGATACCTTCTGTCCTTCATCACTAGATCCACCTACCAAACTCTGACTTAGAACCGTTCCTTCAGGAGCACTATTATATTCGTATTTGACATTACCCAAAAGCAGGCCGTTATCGTTTAGAAGTTTCTCAGCCTGAGTTAGCTTTAATCCTATCACATTAGGAACTGGAACCTTACTAGCCCCCTTACTGACTATTACTTCTATTGAGTCTCCCTTATTAAGGTTGGATCCACTGCTAGGAGTCTGACTTATAATTTTACCTTCAGGAACTTGACTAGAATATTCCTCAGATTTAACAACCAATTTTATGCCCGTACCATCTAGCTTATTTTGTGCTTCTGCAAGGCTCATATTCAGTAGACTAGGGGCAACAACTTGCTCCTGGTTAGACCTATTTGAAAATGGTCCTAGCCCCATCAATTTTGCAAAAACAGCCGCATAACCTATTAGTATCAGGATCAATATAGCAGCCAAAATCTTTAGCCTTCTTCTAGACTGAGGTGTCTCCTGTCTCTTATTCTTTTTTCTATCCTTTTTATCTTTTTTCTTATCTCTTCTGGACTTTTTCTTATTTTCGTAGTATTCGTCTTCATCATATTCATCATCGTAATACTCATCTTCGTAGTATTCGTCTTCATAATCATCGTCGTCATACTCTTCGTAATCCCTATTTACATTAGGCTTTCTACCAAAGAAAGGTGTAGGATCCTTGTGGTCCATATCGGCTGTTGCAAAGGAATCGTAGTCCTTTATATAATTGAGGTCTATATTTCTCTCAACATACTCTATATCCTCTATTAACTCTTCAGCTGTCTGATATCTTCCATCAGGATTTTTGTCAGTCAACTTGGAAATGATTGTCCTAACGCTCTTTGGAACCCTAACGATCTCCTCATTGGAGAATACAATCTCTTCATTGATATGCTTTAGGGCTATAGAAATTGGGCTATCTCCGCTAAATGGAACCCTACCTATTATCATCTCATAAAGAACTATCCCCAAGGAATAAAGGTCTGCATTTGATGTCAAGTGCTTGCCCTTGGCCTGTTCTGGTGAAATATAATGGACAGACCCTATTACACTTCCCATATTCGTCATAGTTGATGATGACACAGCCTTGGCTATACCAAAGTCAGCAACCTTCACCTGCCTTCCATCCTTGGATATAAGGATATTATGAGGCTTTATATCACGGTGGATAATACCGTTTCTATGCGCCGCACCAAGAGCCCTTGCTATCTGTTTTGCTATGTCTAGAGCAGTGTATTCTTCAAGAGAACCTTCATTTTGAATTATCTCTTTTAGGTTCTGTCCATCGACATACTCCATTACTATATAGTGAACCTTGCCATCTTCGCCGACATCATATACATTCACTATATTAGGGTGAGATAGACTGGCAACAGCCTCTGCCTCTCTCTTGAACTTAACCAAAAATTCCTGGTCATCTACAAACTCAGGTCTTAGTACCTTTACTGCTACTATTCTATTTAATAACTTGTCCCTAGCCTGGTATACAAAGGCCATACCTCCATCACCAATTTTTCTAAGGATTTCATATCTGTTTCCTAATACCGTTGCTCCCATAATAACACCACCTTACGCTACAACTATTATTACAGTTACATTATCTTTACCTGATGACTGGTTTGCTAGGTCTACTAGGTTGTCAGCTACCTTGTCCAAAGCTTCATCAACTTCAAAAACCTTAACTATATCATCATGCACAGCAGCACCAGTTAGACCGTCAGTAGTCAAAAGTAGCTTTTGTCCGCTAGTAAGTTCTTCTGTAAAGATATCCACAACCACAATCGGCTCAGTTCCTACCGCCCTAGTAATCTTATTTCTATCTGGATGGCTCCTAGCCTCTTCTTCTGTTATAATATTGGCCTTGATATACTCCTCTACAATTGAGTGGTCAGATGTAACTCTTCTAAGATTGCCACCCTCTTCAATATAACATCTTGAATCTCCGACATTGGCTATATAGGCCTTGTTGTCGTATACAATTGCAAGTGTAAGAGTTGTACCCATGCCTTCATACGTTATATCTTCTCTAGATTTCTCATAGATCATAGAATTCACAGTATTGTATGCCTGCTTTATAATATCATCTATGTATTCGATTTTTACTGTATCATTTTGTATAAGGTTGTCATTGAAAAAATCTATGATATTGTCAACTGCCAACTGGCTTGCTACTTCACCCTTATTGTGACCTCCCATACCATCGGCTATGGCAAATATACCTATCTCTTTTCCATCACCTATTTCTATTATCTCCCCTTTGCAATAGTCTTCGTTGTTTTTTCTGACCATTCCAATATGAGAAGTACAAACAAAATCCATACTATTCCTCCTTTGAAGTTCCCTTGTAGTCTCTCCTCAACTGACCACAGGCACCGCTTATGTCAGAGCCCATAGAGTTTCTGATCGATACAGGAATCTTGTTTTTATCCAAATAATTTTTGAATTTATTAATGTATTCTATGTTTGGTTTTTCATAGTCTCTTTCAGCAATCGGATTAATAGGGATCAAATTAACATGACACAACATACCCCTCAAGAGCTCAACTAATTTCTTAGCCTCCCTATCAGTATTGTTCTTGTCTTTTATCAAGGCATACTCAAAAGTAACCCTCCTATTAGTCTTAGATATGTAGTACCTACATGCATCCATCAACTCTTTAATCGTATATTTTTTGGCTATTGGCATTATTTCCTTTCTCTCTTCATCATATGGAGAATGTAGAGAGATCGCAAGGTTTATCGGAATCTGCATATCGGCAAGTTCCAATATCCTATCTACCAAACCACACCTTGAAAGGGTAATATGTCTATTACCTATATTCAAGCCGTTTTTTTCATTTACCAACTTCAAAAATCTCATAGAGTTGTCAAAATTGTCAAGAGGTTCTCCACTGCCCATCATGACTATATTAGACACCCTCTTGCCCAGGTCTTCTTGAACCTTCATAATCTGGTCAAGTATTTCCCATGCTTCTAAGTGCCTAGAAAGACCGCCTATTGTAGATGCACAAAAGTTACATCCCATACGACATCCTACCTGGTTTGACACACAGACTGTAAGCCTGCTATCATAATCCATAGCGACTGTCTCTATGATATTTCCGTCGTTTAAAAGAAAAAGATATTTCTTTGTATTATCTATCTTTGACTCTAGTTTAAGTTCTATATCAAGGTTGCCAATTATTGACTTTTCCCTCAATTTGTCCCTCAGACTCTTAGGTACATTTTTCATTTCATCAAAGTCCCTGATGTTTTTGTAGACCCAAGAATAAACCTGGGCTGCCCTAAACTTTTTCTCGCCCAAAGATAAGATAAACTCCACCATCTCTTCTTCAGTCAGGTTTTTAAGAACTACTTTCCCTATCTTACCTTCATTCATTATACCACACCTCGATTAATTTTTAAATTTTTTTCATCCTACAGATAAAGAATCCGTCCATATCATCCCTGTCTGGAATAATTTCCAGGTATCCTTTGTCCAACCTTTCTCTTTCAAAAGGCAAGTTTTCTATTGAATCTAGTTTAAATTCTTTGTTATCTTTCAAAAATTCTTCAATTAGTTCGATATTTTCCTCTTTGAATATAGTGCAAGTCGAGTATATAAGGACTCCATCTTTTTTTATGTACTTTGATGCATTGTCCAGGATTTTTCTCTGTATCTTGGGTAGTGAATCAACACCTTCTTTTTTCTTGTATTTTATTTCAGGCTTCCTCCTGACTATACCCATACCTGAACAAGGAACATCACATACTACATAATCAAATGCCCCCACATAATCTTCATTTATGACCATGGCATTGTTGATGCAGGCTTCTATATTAGTTAGACCCAGCCTATTTGAGTAGGCCTTGATAAGTTTGATCTTGTGGTCAAAAACATCACATGCCAATACAGAACCTGAATCTTTCATCATTTCTCCTATATGGCATGACTTGCCACCTGGTGCTGCACAAAGGTCTAGTACCTTAGAATTCTTCTTAGGGTTTAGGGCCCTTGCCACCATCATTGAAGATATATCCTGAACGCTTATATAACCACTTTTAAATAGGTCCTTGTTTTCAATCTGTTTGAAGTTCTCAACTTCTATGGCTTCTTCTAAAATATGCCTATCTCTGACTATGACGCCATCCTTTTCCAACCTATCTACTATATATTTTTTTAGGTCTGACAGATTTTCACCATCTCTTAACTTGTTCCTATTTATCCTTAGGAAAATCCTCGGCCTCATAGACAAGGCAGCTAAGATATTGGACGTCCTCTCTTTTCCATACTGGTCACTGATCCTATCGACAATCCAGTCCTCATATGAATACTTTATAGCTAGATTTTTGTAGCTATCGTCTAGGTCCAAAATCCTATCCTTCTCTCTTGATATATTTCTTAAGATTGCATTTACAAAACCTGATGAACGCCTATCTATCTTCTTCATCATCTTAACCGCTTCGTCTATGACTCCATAATCAGCCACCCTATCTAGGTATAGGAGTTGGTATACACCCATTCTCAATATTATCTTGACTGAGTGATTCATCTTTTTTACTTTTATTTTAGATTTTTTATTTATCATATAGTCCAAGGTCCTCTTGTTGGCTACAACACCATAAACAATCTCTGTAGCAAGGCCCCTATCCTTATTAGTTAACTTGCTATCTTTTAAAAATTTATTTAGTGCTATATTAGAGTAGTTGGAGTTTTTTTCTATATCTAGTAGTACCTTATAGGCAATATTTCTCGCTGTCATTATAATCCACCAATCTTTATAAACTACCAAAAAGGTCCCTACCCAAAATGGATAAAGGACCTCAATGTCTCTTCATCAATTTAGTCATCTCTTCTACTTGCTATCAAGACTAGTCTCAGTAGCTGTAGTATAGATGATAATGCGGCTGCAACATATGTCAAGGCAGCTGCACTCAGTACTTTTCTGCTAAGCCTTCTCTCGTCATGGCTGACTATTCCAAGCTCTTCTAATTGGACTAGGGCCCTTCTTGAAGCATCAAACTCAACTGGAAGAGTAACCAACTGGAATACTACTGTAGCAGAAAACAGTATTATACCTAACCATAGAAATTTAACATTGATAAAAAATCCCATCATTATTATTATCCATGAAGCTGAAGATGCAAAATTGACAGCCGGAACTATCATCGACCTAAGCAACATCGGCTTGTAGGCTAGGCTATCTTGAATAGCGTGTCCACACTCATGGGCAGCTACTGATACAGATGTTATAGAAGTTCCATAATATACCTCTTCAGATAAAGAAACTGTCTTACCTCTAGGATCATAATGGTCTGTAAGATTTCCAGCTACTGGACCTACTGGAACATGTCTTAGGCCATTGGCATCCAAAATCCTCCTAGCAACTTCTGAGCCTGGTATTCCCTTTTCTGACCTCACCTTAAAATACTTGCTGGTAGTAGAGTTGACCTTGAATGAGGCATACATACTCAGTATTATTGCCGGTATCAATATCAACATACTACTATCCATATAATAACCATACGGATACATATTTATCACTCCTTAATTAAACTTATAAGAAGATTCTAACCTATTTCCCTTAATAAATTCTGAAAAAGGCATCCTCTTCTTATTTGGAACCTGTAATTCTAAGACCAAAATAGTCTCGTCCTTACACGCAATCTCAAGTCCTTCCTTGGTCTGACTAACAATGGTTCCCGTCTCCTTGTCTGTCTTTTTACCAGTCAACCTTGTCTTCCATATTTTTATCTTACCCATATCAGACATAGTCCAAGCTCCAGGCCAAGGTATTGTGCCCCTTACAAGGTTGTGGACCTCTCTTGCTGTCCTAGAAAAATCTATATGACCAAGGTCCCTGTCCATCATAGGTGCATATGAATACTCCTCATGATTTTGAGCTGTCCTAGTATAGTTACCTGACTCAAGGTCTTTGACTGTCTTGCCTAGTAGTTCAGCTCCTTCAACCATCATAAGGTCATGAAGGTCTCCAGCTGTCATATCTATATCCAGAGGAAATTCCTTGCAAGTGATTATGTCACCAGTATCTAGGCCTTCATCCATAAACATTATCGTTACACCTGTTTTTTCCTCACCATTTATTAGGACCCAGTTTATAGGAGCTGCTCCCCTGTACTTAGGCAGTATTGATACATGGACATTGATACAACCTATCTTTGGTATATCTAGTAGGTCTTTTTTAAGTATCTGTCCAAAGGCTATAACAACTATCAAATCTGGTTCTAGACCCCTTATCTTCTCTACGAACTCTTCTGAAGATGCCTTCTCTGGCTGCAAAACATCTATGCCCTTTTCTAGTGCCAACTCCTTTACAGGAGACATAGCAAGTTTTTTGCCCCTTCCCTTAGGTCTATCTGGCTGGGTTACAACAGCACATACATCATGGCCATCATCTATTAATTTTTTTAGAGAGTCAACTGCAATCTCCGGTGTTCCCATAAAGACTATACGCATTATTTATCACCCTTTTCTACACGCTCTACAAATAGTATTCCCTCTAGATGGTCAAGTTCATGACAAAAAGCCCTCGCCATAAGTCCTTCACCTTCTATTTCAAAGTCTTTTCCATTCCTGTCCTGTGCCTTTACCTTTACGTAGTTAGGCCTTGTAACCTCAGCTACATAGTCTACAACGCTAAGGCAGCCCTCAACGTCTGTTTGCTCACCCTCTTGTGCAATGATTTGTGGGTTGATAAGTTCTATTAGGCCTGTTCCAATGTCAACTACAACAGCCCTTCTAAGTATGCCAACCTGTGGGGCTGCAAGACCTACACCGTCTTCATTGTACATTGTATCCGCCATGTCATCCAATAATGTATGTAGCTTTTCATTAAAATCTACAACCTTCTTTGCCTTCTTATTTAAAACGGGATCTCCCATTTTTACTACATTTCTAATTGCCATCTTACTTTATAACCTCCTACTATATATATGAATTTGGGTTTACCTCTATACTTATCTGTATGTCCTTGTCAAATATATCATCAAACTTAGATATACATAAATATTTTACCATATTTTTTATGGTCTTTATATCTAAATACCTATCCTTTATGACAACCTGCCACCTATACTTAGAATTTATCCTGTTTATAGAGCATTCATTCGGTCCAAGGATTGATTTACTATAGCTTTGAATATCCTCCCCACCACACTGGTGCTTGATAAGGTAGAGGATAGATTCAAAAAATTTCTCTGAATTGTACTTTACTTTCTTATAATTATTCCCTGAAAATACAAGCCTTAACATATTATTAAAGGGTTCATAACCGAAAGTCTTTCTAATCCTTATCTCATTATTATAAAATCCCTTATAGTCATAGTTCACTGCAGCCCTGATAGCGAAGTGGTCTGTGTCATAGGTCTGTAGGATTACCCTACCCTCTTTTTCAGCCCTTCCAGCCCTTCCAGCTACCTGAGTCACAAGTTGAAAAGTCATCTCTGCAGCCTTATAATCTGGGTAGTTGAGCATCATATCTGCTGAAACTATACCTACTAGGGTTACATTGTCAAAGTCATGGCCTTTGGTTATAATCTGGGTCCCTATCAGTATATTGGCCTCTTGGTTTTGGAACTTGATTAAGATATTTTCTAGGTCACCCTTCTTTGACGTTGTATCCTTGTCTACCCTAAGGACCTTGGCACTTTCTATTTGAGACCTTATCTCTTCTTCTATCCTCTGAGTACCCGTTCCAACACTCGATATATGCATACCACCACACTGGGGACATATACGGGCTATATTTTCCTCATGACCACAATAATGGCAGACCCCCTTGTTGGAAGACTTGTGGTAGGTAAGGGATATATCGCAGTTGCCACACTTAAATACATAGCCACATTCTTTGCAGGTCACAAAATTTGCATAGCCCCTCCTGTTTAGAAATAGGATAACTTGGTTGCCTGCCTCAATTGTAGCCCTCACCTCATCCAACATCCTATCAGACAAAAAGTTATTGGTCATTGGATTAAATGACTTTCTCATATCAACCAAGTCTATCTTGGGCATGGGTCTATTATTAGCCCTCTTGACTAGCTCCACAAGCTTATAGCCGCCCTCCAAGGCCCTATAATAGTCGGATACCTTTGGAGTTGCAGACCCCAAGACTAGGTTGATTCCGTATATTTTGGCCATAGTCCTGGCAACCTCAATTGCATCGTATTTTGGAGTCATATCAGACTGGTAACTTGAGTCATGCTCTTCATCTATTATTATTAGGCCTAGGTTACTAAAAGGCATAAAAATAGATGACCTAGTACCTACAAGTACCCTGATATTCCCCCTTCTTATCTGCCTATATACATCGTGTTTCTCACCAGCTGATAGTTGTGAGTGAAAGACCCCCACTATATTTCCAAACCTGTTTTTCACCCTAGCTATCATCTGGGGAGTCAAGGCTATCTCAGGCACCAAAAATATGGAGTCCATACCTTGACCAAGATATTTTTCAATAAGGTCAAGGTAGACCTCAGTCTTACCGCTACCTGTCACACCATGAAGTAGGTATGGTTTCTTATCAGGATTTTCCATATCAGAAAATATTTCTTGGCTCACCCTAGTCTGGTCTTCATTTAGGAATATTTCCCTCTTGTCAATCTTAAAAGAATCATCATATGACCTAAAGTAATCCACCTCACTAGAGTCTATCAAGGCCTTGTCTATAAGGCTGTTAACACTAGACAAACCTACATCCAATATCTGGCATAGGTCCTTTAGGCATACATTTTGATTTAATTTTAGAAATTCTATTATCTTTTCCTGTTTCTTGCCAAGCCTGATCTTGTTTTCTTTTATATATTTATCAAGTTCTTCTGGTTTTTTCGCCAGACTTATATATTTTATCTTTTTCTCATTTTTACTTTCTATATAGGTCCATCCAATTTTGATAAGCCCCTTGTCTATCAACCTAGAAAGAGAAGCCTTAGAGTGTCCTTCTACAAATTCATCATAATCTATATATTTAGCTTCTTTTGATGAATACAAAAGCTTTCTAAAAGACCTATAGGTATCAAGGTCCTTACTTTCGATATTAGGAGTTTCAATACTAGTACTTTTAGCAATATCTTTTCCCATATTATCTCTTTCAATACTAGCTATTTCAAGTTCTTCATCTTCAAAATTTTCTATCTGCCTATATATCTCCTCTGCTCCATCTGTCATGAGCAGGATTTTTTTAGACTCAGACCTGTAGCCCTTTGGATAGAATAGGTTTATACAGTCTACAAAGGTACACATATATTTTTTCCTCATCCAATAAATCAGTCTGATATTGTCCTTTGTAAGCATAGGATCTTCATCTAAAATATCAATTATATCCTTTATTTTAGGACCAACTTCATATATATCAGCTGATTGGTCAAGACCTTGTTTTATATTAAATACAAAGGCTTCTATTGGCTTGTTTGACTTACCCATTGGTACGCTCAACCTATGTCCAATCTTTACCTGGTCCGCAAAATGCTTAGGAAGGCTGTATGTAAATAATTTATCAGCATACCTAGCTTTTGACCTTACTATAACTTCTACATACACAAAACCACCTCCCTCAAAAAAAAAGAGAAAGGTATACACCCTCCTCTAAAAGTCCTACCTAGTTTCAAGTATAGACTTGACCTTATCTAGTATATGGTCAGCCACTTCTGTTTTCATGCACTTTGGCAGTTCCTGAATATCGCCCTTTGAATCAATTAACTTGACAATATTTGTATCAGTACCAAATCCAGCACCTGAAATAGTTAAGTCATTGGCGACTATAAAGTCTAGGTTTTTCTTTTTTATTTTTGCACTTGCATTATCTAGCAAGTCATTTGTCTCTGCAGCAAAACCAACTAATACTTGGTGTTTTTTTATCTTGCCCAATTCCTTGGCTACATCCTTGTTCCTATCCAGTCTAATAAGCAAATCTTCATCAGATTTTTTTATTTTTTTGTCTGAATAAGACTTTGGCTTGTAGTCCGCTACAGCAGCTGACTGTATGATGACATCATTCTTGTCAAACTCTGACATCATCGCCTTATATAGATCGTTGGCAGATTCTATCTCTATCAATTTTTCAAGTCCCTTAGGCCTATTAAGGTTGGTTTTTCCACTTACTAGAGTGACCCTAGCCCCCCTCTTAACCGCCTGACTTGCTATCGAATATCCCATCTTACCAGAAGACCTGTTGGTTATATACCTAACTGGATCTATAGCCTCTATAGTAGGCCCTGCTGTTACTATTATTCTAATTCCTTCAAGATCTCTATTAATATCTTCAAAGTATTCTTCTACACTCTCAATTATTGTGTCAACATCAGCAAGCTTGCCCTTGCCTGTATCTCCACATGCTAGTAGGCCTGATGCTGGCTCTATAAACCCATAACCCAAGCCCCTTAGTTTATCTATGTTGTCCTGAACTATAGGATTTGAATACATATTAGTATTCATAGCTGGTGCAATTATACACTTGGCCCTTGTAGCCATCACTGTCGTTGTCAACATATCATCAGCTATGCCTGATGCTATCTTACCTATAAAATTTGCAGTTGCAGGCACTATCAAAAATAAGTCTGCAGCCTTGGCTAGTTCAATATGTTCAACTTCCCAAGTCTTTGGATCTTGAAACATATCCCTTATAACAAAGTTGTTGCTCAATGTTTGAAGTGTCAATGGAGCCACAAACTCACAGGCTGATTGGGTCATAATCACATGAACCCCAGCACCTAATTTTCTAAGCCTACTTACTACATCACAGGCCTTATAAGCAGCTATGCCTCCTGTAACACCAACAACTATAGTCTTATTCTTTAACATACTATCACCTAATTTATCAACCTTCTATACCACAATATGTGGCACTATTGATTTATTTTTACTAACTACTTAATATTATTCCTGTTCTAGTAACTTTCTTTCCTGTTCTAACTTATGAACTCTCTCTTTTTCTTCTATTTCTTCATTAGTTAGGAGTCTATAAGATACCTTGCCTGCTATTATCTCTTCACTAGCTACCACTACTGGCTTGTCTTTTTCATCAGCATCTATTAGAGGCTTTGAGTTATCAACTATTTCTCTGGCTCTCTTTGAAACTGTCGCTATTAGGTAGTACCTATTATCTATCTTTTCTACTATGTCGTTTAATGATGGCTTTAACATTTTTCTTTCTCCCTTTCAAACATATCAAATATATCTTTTTTATATCTTGCTACCCTAGATTTTTCTGATTTTATTATTTCAAAAATTTCCTCAGCAGACTTATCAACTATATTATTAAAAATAAAGTAATCATAGTCACCCAACAACTTTATCTCATTGTATGCACTATTAAATCTTTTTTCTATTTGTTCTTTTGTTTCTGTTCCTCTTCCAACAATCCTATGTTTCAATTCATCAAGACTAGGTGGCAATATAAATACAAATACCGCATCAGGACATACCTCTCTAATCTGTCTTGCACCCTGCATCTCTATTTCTAGAATCACATCGACCCCTGCATCTAGTTGGTCAACTATGGCTTGCTTAGGTGTTCCATAGTAGTTGTCATATATCATGGCGTGCTCTAAAAACTCGCCATTTTCAACCATTTTTTCAAATTCTTCTCTTGTCTTGAAATAATAGCTGATTCCTTCTTTTTCTCCAAGTCTAGGTTGTCTAGTAGTAGCTGATACAGATAACTTGATTGCATCATTCATTTCGACCATCTTTTTACATATAGTTCCCTTGCCTGTACCACTAGGTCCTGATACTACCAACAATAAGCCCCTTTTTTTTATCATATGCCTACTCCTACTCTATATTCTGTACTTGTTCTCTAATCTTTTCAAGCTCAGCCTTTATCTGGATAACCAAGTTGGTTATGTCAATGGCTGATGACTTAGACCCTATAGTATTAACTTCCCTATTCATCTCCTGAATCAAAAAGTCTAACTTACGCCCTATTGAATCATCATTTACAATTGTGTTCCTAAGCTGGTTTATGTGACTTCTAAACCTAACTATTTCTTCAGTGATGCTTGACTTATCTGCATATATGGCTACCTCTTGAGCCAATCTCGCCTCATCAACTAGGGCTGGATTTTCTAGGATCTCGCCTATTCTCTGGTTTAGCCTAGACCTGTAGTCTTCCACAACTGTGTCAGAAAATCTTTCAACATCATCAATGTATTTTTCAAGTAGGTTAGATCTCTCTATTATATCCTTTTCAAGCTTAGTGCCCTCTTCCTTTCTCATATTAGAAAGACTCATAAGGGCTTTTTCACTAGCCTCTCTTAGGGCATTCCACAAGATTTCTTCATCATCTTCTGCCTCTGTTACAGACACAATCTCTGGAAATTTTGATATCTCAACTGGGTTGATCTCTTGCTTTAGATCAAAACCATCTTTTATCCTCTTTAGTATTTCAAAGTACTGTTTGGCTAAGTCTTCATCATAAACTAATTTAGCACCTGATGAACTAACTGTGTCAAACTTTATAAACATATCTACTCTACCCCTTGAGATATAATCCTTGACCAACTGTCTCAGTCTATCTTCCAAGAATGACACCTTTCTAGGTAGCCTAGGGTTGACGTCTAAATATTTATGGTTTATAGTTTTGCATTCTACGGAAATATTATACTTGTCGTCCTTATATTCCCCCATGCCAAAACCTGTCATGCTCTTTGCCATAGTACCTCCCTGTCAATAAATTAATTTCGTAACTTCCATTATACCATACTTTTACAGTATTTTTAAGTAGTTTTCAAGCTCCATCTTAAAATATCTCGGCTTATTATTTACAAATCCATGACTTGAATTTTCAAATATACAAGTGTAGGTATTTTCTATATTTTTCTCTAGATATCTCACCACCTCAGGATTAACCAGGGACCCTGGACTTGCAAAGAAAAGACCGGTAGGCACCTTTATCTTTTTTATATCCTCCCTAAAATCTGAGCTACAAATAGAAAACCACATAGATGTTATTGAATAATAAGAGTTACCAGCCAAGTCACCTGCTATGGCCCTTTTAACTACTCTTTGGTCTATCTTTTTGAGGTCTGGATCAATCTTTGTATACATGTGATAGTAGGCTTCTTCCATATTTTCAAACTGGTCAGCAACAGACTTTATAAAGTCCTCTTGCTTGAAGTCTCCAAACATTATACCTAAATTCCAATCTTCATCACTAACTACCTTAGGTGTCATATCGCATATTATCAGGGACCTAATATCTCCATCTCCATACATCTGGAAATACTTAAACAATATGCAGGCTCCCATAGAATAACCCAGCAAGATAGGTTTGTCTAATTTTAGATAGTCCATAAGTTCTTTTAAATCTTGGGCAAGACATCCAAGAGACATATCTCTGTCAGGTCTATCTGAAATCCCAAAGCCCCTGTGGTCATAGACTATCTTCCTGTATCCCTCTAGATTATCATAGCTATAGCTAAAGTCTTTGTGGCTAGTTCCCCAAGCATGGAGAAATACAATTGGTATTAAATTTTCCTCACCTGAATCCTCATAGTAGATCCTGTATCCTGATGAATTAGTAAAATACATCCCGTTACCTCCAAGGTTATTTACAACTTATTCATATCCCCTTATCTTAGCCTTTGCTTCATCGCTAGGTGTAACATAGGCTGTCTTATTAGTCTCGTATATAACCATACCCGGTTTTGCACCAGATGGTTTTTTGACATGCTTTTTGATTGTATAGTCTACAGGTACATTGGCTGACATCTTGGCCTTACTGTAGTAGGCTGCAAGTGTTGCAGCTTCTAATATTTCTTCATCTAAGACCTTTTTACCAGCACACTTTAAGACAACGTGTGATCCAGGTATGTTCTTTGTATGGAACCACAAGTCTTCATTATCTGCCAACCTAAGTGTAAGGTAGTCATTCTGCTTGTTGTTTTTACCAACCATTATAAGATTGCCTCCACTTGACATATATTTCAAGTACTGGGTATTTGGCTTGATATCCTTCTTAGGCATCCTGTAAGACTTGATATAGCCTTCTCTAATCAATTCTTCTCTTATTTCCTTTAGGTCCTTGTCATTATCGCAGTTTTCAATTGCAAGAAGACTGTTTTCTAGGTACTCAGACTCTTCAAGGTTGATTTTTATCTGTTTACTTATTTCTTCGCTTGCATTTTTCAGCTTGTTATATTTTTTGAAATACTTTTGAGCATTTTCAGATGGAGTAAGATTTTTATTGAGGCTTACCCTTATCTTTGAGTTATTGTCATAGAAATTATCCAATTCGACCTCTTCCATACCCTTTTGAACCATATATATGTAAGAAGTTAGAATCTCTCCCTTGACCCTGTAATCATCAGCCTTTTCAGACTCTAGCAGCTCTTGATTCTGCTTTTTAATCTTATTGTTGACCCTGTCTAGCTTTATCTGAAGGCTCTTTTTCATGGCAGAAGCCCTCTGATTTATCCTGTCCTTTATATCCTTACTTATATAATAGGACTCTATAGCCTGGGATACCCTGTCAAAATTTATCTCAGTAAGGTCTTCATACTGGTTTAACTTTATAGATGAAAACTCGACTATTTTGTCTCTTTTTTCATCTATTATCATATTTGGATATGCTTGACCCAACTCTAACTTGCCAAACATAAGATTTATCTCTTTTATAATCCTATCTATTTCTCCGTCGCCTATCTCAAGACTTGACATTGACTTGTCTATATCTAGCCTATAACATATCTCCCTAGCAACTGTAGGTGACAGGCCTAATATGTTGCTATATATCGCCTTAAATATCTGCATATCACAAGACCTGATTCTATCAATCAATTCTTGCCTATCAATATTTGCCATAGGATTGATCTTGTCTTGAACTGGGGGTAATTCATATGCCATACCAGGTAGTATCTGCCTTAACCTAGATACACTAGGTGGAACCCTCTTTATAGAGTCCAGTATCCTGTTCTCAGTATCGTGAACCAGTATAATATTAGAGTGTTTGCCCATGATTTCAACATAAAGGTACTTTCTTGTTTTTTCCCTTAGCTCATCATATGAATCTATGGCTATCCTGATAATTCTCTCAAAGCCAACCTGGACAACACCTGCTATTACTCCAGACTGTATATGCTTTCTAAGTGTCATACAGAAAACAGGAGCTTTTTTAGGATTTTGCTTTTCATAATTATCCGCTATATATACCCTTGGGTGCGATGGACTTGCACTCAATACTAGCTTGTAGTTATCCTTACCAGCCCTTATTTTAAGGCATACCTCATCCTTTTCAGGTTGGTAGACCTTGTCAATTTTAGTTCCTTCCAACATTTCGTTCAATTCCCTAGCAAGAGAATTTACTACTATCGCATCAAATGCCATTTATGTAACCTTCCTCTTAATCTTATTAATTCTTATTTATCGCAAATTATAACTGCATCTTCTCCATCCAATTCTTCAAACTTGACTTGAACAGATTCCGTCCTAGAAGTAGGGACATTTTTGCCTACATAGTCAGCCCTGATTGGAAGTTCTCTATGCCCCCTGTCTATCAATACAGCCAACTGTATCATGCTAGGCCTTCCATTGTCTATAATATAGTCCATAGCAGCCCTTATAGTTCTTCCTGTAAACAAGACATCATCGACAAGTATTACAGTCTTGCCTTCAACATCAAGACTAAAGCTCTCATCAACAGTATCTCTAATCTTATCATGTGTTATGTCATCCCTGTATCTAGTTATATCTATAAAATCAGATATGACATTTCCACCCTCTATTTCACTTACTTTTTTAGCTATCATCTTTGCCAAAGGGATACCCTTAGTCTTAATCCCAACAATAAATATATTCTCAATACCCTTATTCTTCTCAACTATTTCATGACTTATTCTAGTTACAGCCCTCATGACTGCCTTTGAATCCATTATCCTAGCCTTTTCCATTTTACACCTCATAATCAAATATCATCACTGTACTTACCTAAGTTTATTTAATACATCCTCAAAGTACTCAGGCAAGTCACTATCAAACTCCATATACTTCCCACTTATTGGATGAATGAATCCCAACTTCCTAGCGTGTAGGCATTGTCCTTCTAATTTTGCAAACGTCTTTACCTTATAGCCATATAGGTTGTCCCCCAATATAGGCCTATTTATAGAGGATATGTGGACCCTTATCTGGTGGGTTCTTCCTGTCTCAAGCCTTGCACTTAGGTGAGAGTATCCATCGTAGTTTTCAACAAGCCTAAAATGAGTTACCGCCCTCTTGCCATTTGTCTTTACTATAGCCATCTTCATCCTGTCCTTGGGATTTCTACCTATAGGTCCGTCAATGGTTTTTTCTTGCCATTCAACATTACCTATGCAAATCATCTCATATTCTCTTGTTATTGAATGCACCTTAAATTGATCAGATAGCCCCTGGTGAGTTTGGTTGTCCTTGGCTATTACAAGCAGGCCTGACGTATTCTTGTCTATCCTGTGTACAATGCCAGGCCTTATAACACCGTTGATTGACGAAAGCCTGTCTCCACAATGAAATAAAACAGCATTTACAAGAGTCCTATCAGGGTTTCCCGGTGCCGGATGTACAACCATACCCTGTTGCTTATTTACAACCATAAGATAGTCATCTTCGTAGACTATATCTATGCCTATATCCTGTGGCTCTATCTCTAAGGCCTGAGGTTCAGGCATATTCACTTCAATCTTATCCCCAGTTTTAACCTTGTAGCTAGCCTTTTCAATTTTAGAATTCACCCTTATCCTATCTTCCTTGATCAACTTTTGTATGTAGGACCTAGATATATCCCTATATTGACTAGCAATATAAAAATCAAGTCTCGAGTCTGCATCATCATCTGATACTATATAAACATCAACATCTATTTCATCAGCAAGTGCTAGTGTATCTAGTTCAAAATCTTTTTCTTTCATTACTCACCCTCATATTCCTTATAAAAAAACAATATATACACTGCCAAAATTATAGTACCAACAACAACCAGTATATCTGCGAAGTTAAACACATAAGACCATATAAACCTAAAGTCAAAAAAGTCTATAACATATCCTAACCTAGCCCTGTCAATAACATTACCAACAGCACCTGCTATTATAAGAGCAATTGAGACCTTAGCCATCTTTGTAATGTTGGACTTATGTATATAACCCAGGCCCACTATTACTACCACAAGGGCGACTAGGACAAACACCATTTGTTTGTCTTGAAACAAACCAAAAGCTGCCCCCCTGTTTTCAACATAGGTAAGGTTGAAAAATCCATCAATAATAGGTATGCTACCACGATTACCGAGAATAGCCTTTATCTTAACCTTTGATATTTGGTCTATAAATATCAATAGTAGTATCAACAATTCGTACATTTTATGCTCCTTTTAAACAAAATTCTAGTTATATCAATTATATCACAAAGTGTTGATAAAATAAAAAAAAGATGCTGAAAAATCAGCATCCTTAGATTCTTATTCATTTTAATTAAAATCTTCTAGCTCCTAAACATTTTACCCAACTCTCAGATAGGCTAGATGTTTTTACATATTCAGGGTTTGAAGCTGTACCACTAGCGTGTATAAACTTTCCGTTTCCTAGGTATATACCAACATGACTTACTGTACCGCTACCCATTGTGTCAAAGTATAATAAGTCTCCTGCAATAGCATTAGCAAGACTTACAGCCCTACCAGCAGAAGCCTGAGCTCTAGAAACTCTAGGTATATCAATACCCAAAGCCTTCTTATATACATACTGAGTAAATCCTGAACAGTCAAATCCTGAAGTAGATGTTCCACCCCATGAATACCTTGTTCCTAGTAGAGACTGAGCTATCTTTGCTACAGCACCACTTGCCTTAGTAGGAGTAAGACCTGATTTATTTTTATCAGCTACCGCATCTGTTTGCGAGTTATCTCTCTGTGAATTGTTAGTTAAATTTCCCTGTGAATTGTTAGTTACATTCCCCTGTGTCTTAGCTATATAACCAGCGCCAACATATCCAATAGTTCCATTTGATAGTCTCACCTTATACCAACCTGACTCTTCACCAAGTATTTCTACATCGTCATTGTTGTTAAGAGTTGATATAACTTTGTTATTAATTCCTGCTCCTGATCTAACATTTAGGCCAACTGAAGAGTTAACCCTACCCATAGCTGAAGAACTTGCGTTGCTACTTGGACTAGTCTTCTGATTTTCTACCTGAACATTTTCACTATTATTTTTAATATTAGTTATATTCTTATTTTTAAATGTCTTTTTATTTAAATTGTTATTGTTCTGAGCCACTGGATTAACCTTAGTGTTTACAGCTGGAACTGCTGACTTTCCATTTTCATCAGTTACGTAATATCCGCTGACCCAGCCACACTGTCCGTCTTCTGTCTGGATGTTAGCCCAGCCATTCTGACTTTCCTTTATAGTTACTTTAGAACCTGCCTGAAGTTTTGAGACCTTATTTGAAGTTGCACTTGGCTGTTCTCTAAGATTGATGCTTGTACTAGTTTGTGCCTGCTTCTGTTCTGGTGTACTAGTTTGTGCCTGCTTCTGTTCTGGTGTACTATTTTGTGCTTGCTGTTCTAAAGCATTATTCTGTACCTGCTGTTCTGAAGCACTAGCATTAGTAACGGATATGGCAACTGCTGCAGCACCTAACCCTAACACTGTTATTGCTTTTTTCATCTAAATTCTCACCTCTCATTTATTATCGTTAAACTACTGAACAATACTTGCTTACAAAACAGTAGTTTTCCAAAAGACTATTTTTATGTCATTTTTTTCATATTTACAAAGTCTTAATCTTATTTTCTGAATCTCATGTACTTATATTACAACATTTTGTTACTTGTGTAAAGACTTTTTCAAAAAATTTATCAAAAAAACGCATTTTTTGTAACCTTTTTGACG